>DORI01000058.1 GCA_003512365.1 Crocinitomicaceae bacterium
CACGAATTTTATATGCGGATGCTGAAGGTCGCATGAAAATTGCCGCCGCATTTAATCAAGCAATCCGAAAAGGAGAAATCGGTCCTGTAGTTTTGGGTAGAGATCATCACGATGTGTCAGGAACGGATTCTCCTTACAGAGAAACGTCCAATATTTATGACGGTTCACGTTTTACAGCGGATATGGCCATTCAAAATGTAATTGGAGATTCGTTTCGAGGAGCAACTTGGGTGTCTATTCATAATGGCGGTGGAGTAGGTTGGGGGGAAGTAATTAATGGTGGATTTGGCATGTTGCTGGATGGCAGTGAAGACGCCAACAGAAATTTACATATGATGTTACATTGGGATGTCAACAACGGAATTGCCAGAAGAAATTGGGCAAGAAATGAAAATGCAATTTTTGCGATAAAGCGGGCAATGGAAGTAGAACCCAAATTATGTGTTACGCTACCTAATTTCGTAGAGGATGAAACAATTGAAAATGTCGTAAAATAAAAAGGTCGACTCAGGTCGACCTTTTTACCTAAACTAAACTATGAAGATATTACTTGTTAAATGCTAAAATGGAATGATTTTCAATGGTTACAGTTTTTGAAGCACCAATGTCATGGCGTTTATTTATTATTCACATTAATTACCCCTGCTGGGATGAAGTGTTTTTTCCTTGTTGACCTTATTTAGAAGAATTTCAAAAACTTCACTTTCTAGTGATTTGAATCACCATTCTCTCGTGTGTTCGTGATTTGGATAATTTTTACATAAATCTATATTTTTCTACTTCGGTCTGCTAAAATCTGCTTCACAATCATCTACGAGAGCAACAGATCTATAAATACAAAATCTAATTGAATTATTATGTCAGCAGAGTATTCTTTGTTTGATGAAAACTTATTTCCCTTTACAGATGACAAATATCTTCATTTACTTCAGCTTCAATTTTAAAGGAAAATTAATTAGGAGTTCCTGTATTCTATCAAACAACGTCAGGGCTAATTTTTCTGCTTGTTGTGGTTTCGTAATCATCCTTTATGAGGGCCATTTCTATAAAAAGAGGCCATCTCTTTTGAGACAGCCTCTTCTCTTCTATAATTGATAAATTATTTTTTAATAATTCTTCTTGTAAGTGTTGATTCACTTCCTCCTATCACCACTTGATAAAGACCAGAAGCCAAGTTAGAAATGTCAAATTTAGTAATTGAATTCTCTGTTACTACTAAAGATTTTACTTCTTTACCTGTAACATCTAAAAGAGTTATTTTTGAAACATTTTCCGTAGCCGCTGTTAAATCAACAGTAACTTCATTTTCTGTTGGATTTGGATAAACATTAACATAAGACAATGCACTATCATCAACTCCAGCACCGCCGCTGGCAATAATGTTAATTGTGTAGTCTTCTGTTTCACCATAAGTTGCAATTGCGCAAGGGTCAATAGGTGCACCACCTTGAGTTGCATCAGAAAATGATATCCGAACGCGCATTCTTACAGCTCCAGTTATTGCATTTGTTGGAACAGTAAAGTTGAATTGATTACTCCACCCTGCAGCAACCAACACATAACCAATTCTTTCAACAGCAGAAAATGTAAAATCGTTATTATAATCGATCCAAACAGCAATTTCATCGTCTGTATATGCTTGACCAATATTAGTTCCAATCGCTGGAGTTACAGTTATCGTATAGGATGATCCTTTTGCTAATGAAGTATTAGTTGTTGTATACGATGCATACCCACCTGTAGTACATGCCGTGCTGTTGTTAATTGTATTTAACGTAACATTTTGTATGAACTCATCACACGCACTGGTAACTGATGGGTTGCAAGGACCTGTTACTTGAGCAACAATAATATAGTTCGTTTTAACCTCAGCATCTGAACCCTGAGCGTTTGTTGCCGTTAAGGTAACTGAATATTGCCCAACTGTGTTAAACGTAACTTGTGGGTTTTGAGAACTTGCAGTTGTTCCTCCAGTATAAGCCCAACCCGTCGCAGGTGAAATCGACCAAGCCCACGATGTTGGCACTCCTGTAGATTGATCTGTAAAGGAAACAGTTGTTCCAGGAGTAACATTTGTTTGATCGGCGACAAAGTTTGCAACTGGTGCAACTGGTGTAGTAGGAGTGCAAGGATTGCTTGATCCTGCCAACAACAATAATCCAGAATTTGTTGGATCTAACCAAGGCTTTAATTGTCGGTTTGTTGCTGTTCCGTTTGATGTCCAGTGATATGATAGTTTTCCATACATGTCAGGGGAAGTTTGTGCATTACAAAATGACCCACCCCCGGTTAAAGTCCCAATTAGATAGCCTTGACTATTATTAAATAAAGGTGAGCCAGATGAACCTCCTTCAGTTACGCCATAACCATTTGCGTTTGAGGTCCAAGTTAATCTCCAATGTGTGTTTTGAACAGATCCTCCCCATGAGTTCGACACTGTCGCACCACTGAATGTTGATATTTTCTTTATATCACCTGCAGGATGATGAATACCCGTTCCTCCTGTAGTAGCTGTGTTATTCGCATTCCATCCGTTCCAATAAGCATTGAAGTTAGTTGACTTTAATGTTGTTATGGTAGTAGCTTCATTAGCTGCTGAACCTAACTGTACCAATAGGAAATCTGAACCTGTGTCTCCACCGTTGTCCCCTGAATCAGCTTTTCTTACACATCCTGTTATGAAGTAATTAGCTAAGGTTCCAACTGATGTTGGGTTTGTACATGTTGGAGCTTCATATCTAAAATAGAATTTCCATTGTGTCATATTTGTTGCACTTGTTGAAACCCCACAATGAAGTGCTGTTAAAAAGTAAGGCTTACAATCCTGTGCAGTATTGTTTACAAGTGAGCCCGTACACCATCCAGCTGAAGTGCTTTCCACAACATATATTCGGGCAACACCTCTTTTTTCATCCTGCCAAGTGTCTCCAACTGGCGAACAATTTACATTTACCTCACAAGAAGCGGACTCGTTGATTTTTTCTTGACGAGTATATCCTGTAGATCGATAATTGTGCATGATGCGATCAATATGGATTTCTGAAGGCTGTGTATTTACCGGTTCATTTAATACTAGAACTAAATCATCTCCTTGACACAAAGCAGCATTTTGAGTAAATGCCTCCTGAACATCTGCTATTGTCATTGTATTGTGAACCTTACGGCCATTTAAGCTCAATACATCGAAAGTTGTTGCACCATAAATTTTGAACGTTTGAAAAAGAATACTAAGTGCTTCTGCTTCCGGAGAGAAGATACGAAGTCTCCAAGTTCTGCTTCCGTCCGAATTATTAGTCCATATACCAGAATTTTGAGTTGTGATATTTGTAATTTGGGCAACACCAATTCGATATAATACTCCTTGTTTTTCTCGAATTTCATCCTCTTGCGCCAATTGAGCTTTATTAATTTTTGGAAAAACCATTTTCGGAATGCCATCTGTAGGATTAACCGTGAATATTTGAGCATTAAAAGAGGTAATAACGGAAAATAAAACACTAAAGGAAAGTAATAGTTTTTTCATGTTTAATAGCTTTTAGTTAACTTCACAAATATAAACTATCTCGATTAAAAAAAAGAATAATGGGAACCGTTTGTTTGGTAGAGGACGAAGAAAATTTGATTGAATTAATCAAATTAAATCTGGAATTAGAGGGATTTAAGGTTGAGTGCTTTAAAAACGGAAAAATTGCGGCTGATCATTTTTCGGCAAACTGCTTTTATGACTTGATAATTTTAGATGTAATGTTGCCGGAAGTGAGTGGATTTAAGTTGTGCGAATTAATTCGCCAGAATAGTAATGTCCCGATTTTGTTTTTATCTGCCAAGGGAACCACCCAAGATAGAATTCAAGGGTTAAAATTGGGAGCAAATGATTATTTGGTAAAGCCTTTTGACTTAGAAGAGCTCCTGTTGCGAGTAAATGTTCTAACGCAAAGTAAGCTGAACACGGACCTACAAGAGTTCAAGATTTCCAATAATTTAATTGACTTTTTATCTTTTCATGTAAAAAACGAGAAGGGGATTATTTTATATGAGTTTTCAAAGAAGGAAATGTCGCTTTTAGAGTTTTTCATAAAGAATGAGGGTAGGGTAGTGTCTCGAGATGAATTGCTTGATAATGTATGGGGCACAGATCAGTTTCCAACCTCACGTACCATTGATAATTTCATCCTTACCTTTAGAAAGTTATTTGAAGTTAATCCAAAGATTCCTAAGCATTTTCATTCAATACGCGGCGTAGGATATAAATTTACAAGTTAGTCTATTAGTGCCTTATCTCCAGTTTTTGCTTTGGATCATGTTTGTGCTTAAATAAAAGCCAAAATAAAATAGCCACAACCAATGCATATGCAGCAAAAGACAACCAGATAGAGGGCCAATCTTTCATTATGAGTTCTTTGCTCAAAATATCTCCTTCAGTAACTATTTCATTTTTTTTCAAAAGAGTTTGAAGCACGGCATTGTCTTCATTAGTTTCAAGATAGGCAGCAACATCCGAAAGAGCGGTAAATTTCAATGTAAAATAGCGATCTATTGACCATCCTGCCACGTTACTTCCAATAATTGCCCCAAACCCATTTGTCATCATCATAAATAATCCTTGTGCTGAAGAACGAATTGAAGGTGTTGTATTTGTTTCTACGAAAAGGGAACCAGAAATATTGAAAAAATCAAAAGCCATTCCATATACAATACACGAAAATACAATTAACATTAACCCTTCGTTAGGATTTCCATAAGCTAAAGTTCCAAATCGCAAGACCCACGCTAACATGCTAAAAAGCATTACAGTCTTAATCCCAAATCTTCTAAGGAAAAAGGGAATGGCAAGAATGAACAAAGTTTCGGAAATTTGAGATATCGACATAATTATTGTGGAGTATTTAACTACAAAGGAATCTGCATATTTAGGAAAATGTTCGAAATCGGATAAAAAAACATCTCCATATGCATTTGTCAACTGTAATGCTCCGCCCAGGAACATCGAAAACACGAAAAATAACGCCATTTTATAATTAGCAAACAACTTGAAGGCATCGAGGCCCAAGGTTTGAAAAATTGAGTTATCCTTTAGTTTATTTTTTTGAGGAAAACACGGGGGTAAGGTGAAAGCGTAAATTCCAAGGGCTACTGCAATTATTCCCGCAAGGTAAAATTGATTTTCACTGGCTTTATTTCCAGTCAAGTTTGTAACCCACATGGCAACAATAAAACCTATTGTTCCCCATACTCTAATGGGAGGATAATCTTTTACAACGTCTCCTCCACTACTTTGCAATAAGGAATAAGAAATGGAATTCGTTAGGGCGATAGTCGGCATGTAAAAAATCATAGCGATCAACATAACAAGAAAAAAATCATTTGGATTATTGACTTGTGGTAAATAGAAGAGGGCCCCAGCATAAAGAATGTGTAATATGCCATAAACGCGTTCTGCATTTATCCAACGATCAGCAACGAGACCCATGAGTGTTGGCATGAAAACAGATGCGATTCCCATTGTACCGAAAACGGCACCAAATTCAGCACCATTACCAATTGAATTTCCGAACCAATAATTTGCCATTGTTATTAGCCATGCTCCCCACACATAAAACTGCAGAAAGCTCATTACAATTAATCGGTTTTTAATTTGCATCAATTTCGATTTTTTAAAGCATCGCGAATTTTAGAAGCCAGTTCATAGTCTTCGTTATCTATGGCATCGCTCAACATGTTTTGTAATTCTTCCTCATTTAAGTGCTCCATCTCACCAGAAGATTCTTCAGACTCATTTAATTCTACTTCATCGTCATAATCTTCCGACCCGTCATCAACCCCACCAGCCTCCTCAACAACTTCTGAAAGGGCAAAAATGGGAGCATTAAATCTTACACCAACGGCTATCGCATCGGAGGTGCGTGAATCAATCTCCGTCAAAACACCATCTTTTTCACAAATGATTTTAGCGTAAAATACACCTTCGAAGAACTTGTAAATTAATATTTCTTTCACTGAAATGCTATAAGATTTACAAAGCATCTTAATCAAATCGTGTGTCAATGGTCTATTTGGCACCATTTTTTCCAACTCAACAGCAATCGACTGCGCCTCAAACCCCCCAATAACTATTGGTAATTTTCTTTTTCCAGCGGATTCAGAAAGGGTCAAAACATAAGATCCCGATTGTGTTTGACTGTAGGCGATGCCCGTAATTTCTAAACGAATTTTTTGCATTTTGGTAATAATTAAAGCTGTGTCGCCTTAAATTTTTGTATAGCTGCTGTTAGTTTTGGCACTACTTCAAAAGCATCTCCCACGATTCCGTAATCCGCTGCTTTGAAGAATGGGGCTTCAGGATCTGTATTGATAACAACGATCACTTTGGAACCATTTACTCCTGCTAAATGCTGAATAGCTCCAGAAATACCAACGGCAATGTATAAGTTTGGCCTTATAGCCACTCCTGTTTGTCCAACATGTTCGTGATGAGGTCTCCAACCAATATCAGCTACTGGTCGAGAACAAGCCGTAGCAGCATTTATCGATTTTGCCAAGTCCTCAATGATTCCCCAGTTTTCAGGTCCCTTCAATCCTCTTCCGGCTGAAACTACCAATTCGGCTTCTGGCAAAGGAATTTCACCTTCTGGTTTTTTGGTCGAAACAACTTTAACGGCACCTGAGCCAACATTTGCAGAAATTTCATTCACCGCACAAGACGCACCACTTTTTTCAGGTTGTATACTGTTTGGTAATAAAGAAATTATTTTATTGGATGTTTGAACTTGGACTTTTCCAATTGCTTTGCCTGAAAATACATTTACGCGAACGGAGCCATCGGCATCTGGTAGGGCTATTGCACCGGAAACTAATCCAGCTTTCCATCTTACGGATAAACGGGGTGCAACTGCTTTACCGGTTAAATCGTGAGAAAAGATCACTGTATTCGCACCGACTTCTTGAGCAGCCCATGCGACAAGTTTAGTAAGTTGTTGTGCATCTTCTCCATCTACATTTCTTTCTACTAAAACCTTGCTTGCACCGTATTCACCGAGTGCACTTAGTGTATCGGAAGTAGTATTCCCGTTTGTTATAACGACCACTTCACCAAGTCTTTTACCATAAGTCACTGCTTCAAAGGAAGATTTTGATAGGCCATTTGAAGAGTTAATATATACTAATATCATGCGTGTGATTTTTAAGAATTAAATAACTTTTGCTTCGTTATGAAGGAGACTAACTAACTCGTCTATGTTGTCTGGAGAAATCATTTTGACAGCAGATTTTGAATTTGGCATTTCGTAAGACGAAAATTTTGTTAAGTCTTCAACTGCAACAGGACTTACTACTTGTAATGGTTTTGTTCTTGCTGCCATTATACCACGCATGTTTGGAATTCTTTGTTCTGCCATGCCCTTAGCACAAGAAATTACCGCGGGTAAAGAAACCTCAACTACCTGAATTCCTCCGACAATTTCTCTCTCCAATGTTAAGCCATTCCCGTTTACATCAAGTTTAGTTGCAATCGAAACATAAGGTAAATCAAGAGCTTCGGCAATCATACCGCCAACTTGGGAACCATTGTAATTAATAGTTTCTTTTCCAGTTAAAATTAAATCAAAGGCATTGTTTTTTGCGTATTCCGCAATTTGAATAGCGGTATAATGCGCATCTTTAGGATCGGCATCAATTCTTACCGCTTCATCTGCTCCAATGGCAAGTGCTTTTCTTATGACCGCTTCATCTGCAACCGCGCCAACCGTCACTATTGTTACTTGTCCGCCATTAGATTCTTTCATTTCAAGGGCACGCACTAATGCGTACCATTCGTCGTAAGGATTGACGATATACTGCACGCCATTTTCATCAAATTTTGTGTTGTCTTCAGTGAATGCAATCTTGGAAGTTGTATCCGGGGATTTGCTAATGCATACTAATATTTTCATTCTGTTTTTTTGCACAACAAAAATAAGCAATTATCTCAATTTATTTTCAATTCTCGTGCATTCAATCTTTTCACTGTTAAAACTATAATTATTGACAAATTCTATAGCGTAATACAGAATAAAAAAGACATAAAAAGATAAAAAAATGAAATATTTAAACAAATGAAAATCAACAAATAAAACAAGTAAAAACGAATATAAATGAGTAACAAACGAAAAAAAACAATTAATAACCGAATATCTTTTTTTTGATGCAGCAACTTTGCCGAGACAAATCGATAACGAGATCGAAATGTTGAATTTTTTACAAACTTTTTTTAAATTTTTACAAACATGAATGCACTTAAAAACAAAGTGACGTTGATCGGCAGGCTAGGAGCGCAGCCGGAAGTAGTAACCTTCGAATCAGGAAGAACGCTAGCACGTTTTACCGTAGCGACAAACGAGCGCTTTAAAGACAAGGGGGGCGAATGGCAGGATGTCACACAATGGCATACTATTAATGCCTGGGGTAAAATTGCCGAGCGAGTAAAACGCATATTAGACAAAGGCAATGAGATCATATTGGAGGGCCGCTTAGTCAATCAGTCTTATGAAAGCAAATCTGGAGAGAAGCGTTTCTCCACGATTGTAGAAGCGACTGAATTTTTAGTAATCAATGCAAAAAAGGCGGCATAGTCTATTCATTTATATTCAAATTATTTCACATGACAGATACAGACAATTTATTAGCATTAAAACAAATGAATCACGTTAATTTAATAGGTAAGGTGAGCTCCGCACCAAAAATCATGGAGCTTTCGAATGGAAGAAAAATAGCAAAGTTTACTGTGGCGACCAAGGAGTTCTACCTGGATGCGGAGGGAAACACCAAAGCGAGGAGAAATTGGCACGTCTTGACTGCTTGGGGAAAGTGGGTACAAGTGTTGGAAGAACTAGCAGAAGTCGGTCATGAAATAGCGGTAGAAGGCAAATTGGTGAGTCGTTTCTACAAGTTGAATGGGGAACGAAAATTTGTTTCTGAAGTCGAGGTTAACGATTTGATCCTCCTGTAAGCTAACGGCGGAGGGAACACCTCCGCCTTTTTTTATCCAAAGAAAATACTAATCATGAATACATTAAAAAATTACATCACCTTAATAGGTAAAATAGGAACCGACGCCCAATATACAAAATTCGACAATGGAAGATCTGTGGCGCGTTTCAAACTATCTACGCAAAAAACAGAACGCAAAAACGACGGAAAATACATGGAAACTACGCAATGGCATAACGTTTTTGCATGGGGAAATCTTGCGGAATTTATTGAACATTATGCTCAAAAAGGAAAAAAAGTAGCTATTCACGGACGCATCGTGAACAGGACCTATTTAAATCCTGCTGGGGTAAAACGAAATAAAACGGAAATTGAAATTAGGAATATAATCGGGTTGAGTTAATTATACACTTAATATGAAAAGAAGAGGGGGAGCTGCAGGTTTCCCCTCTTTTGTCAATAGTTCCGATAGTCATTCCACAAATTACTTCTGAAACCTATTGACGGAAAAAAAGAAAAAAGCTGAAAGGCAGAGTCGTACCGAAAATTCATCTCTGCAAACAACTGGTATTGATGATACAAATGATAAATGATCATATTTTGACTTCTGAAAAAATTATTTTTTTTGCCTTGGCCTATTTCATGATTGTAATTGAAGGGTCGATTTGTATAGGGTTGATATACATCTCCACCATAACTTTTTCCATCTTTATCAAATCCCTGAATTCCATAGGAAATGAAGCTTTTAATAAGCCACTTATTTCTTTGCCACTTTAATTCCCCTAAAATTTCAGCAAAATTTCCTCCATAAGGGTGAGAAAGAGTTGATCCAGCATGTGCATAGTTTTGTAGAGCGTTCAAATGGGCATAAGTATAGGGTCGGACAGCATTTCCTTCAAGGCGGTAAAAGAATTTTTCCTTACTTAATTTAAATCTACCTTTTACTCCTAATTGTGCTCCGTACTTATTTGCCCACCATCCGGATTTCGCTTTAATTTCGGACAATAGAAATTCGTCCACTATGAGTTGGCCGTATGCCACATGTTCTTTCCATTTAGCTGAAAATGAGGCCCCTAGTAACACATTATCGGAAGAACCAATAGCATATTCTTGTGGCCGGTAAAAAATTACTGGATTCAAATACTCTAATTCATAACCTCGGTTCAGTAAGGTGTCTTTTGGCTGAAAAACAACTGTTTCAAAAATCCCAAAATTCAACCATTTTGTTGTATTCCAACTGAGATAATGTGTTGCGCCAAATTTATTGCGCCAATTTTCGTTCAGTTCTTCTTTAAAAAATTGACACATCACCAAGTATTCTACATGCCAAAAGCGCGCACTCATCTGAGCGAATGGATAAGGTTTACCGTAATCACTTAAAAACAATGACCTGTTTCCTTCTCCGATAAAGTTTCTATCTAATCCCCCTTGAAAGTTAAAAATATGATTAGGGGTATACGACACACGACCCAACAGGTTGTGTGAGCCAATAATACTGCTGTTGTTTCGTGAATAGAAAAAAGAGCGTGTATCGAGAAAATTTGTATCGTTGTTTATTGTCGAAAAATTATACCCCACACGGGCATACCATTTTGGCGCGATTGACAAATCGGTTTGAATTCCAAGACCTAAGCGCGCATAGGTGGAAGAAGGAGCATATTTATCGTAAGAAATAAGATTATCAGCAGAAAATGTGGCGCCAAGACACTTTGAAAATGGTGCGGTTCTATTTACTTGTGGTAAAATACTAGAATGACGGGTATAACTCAAAACTTCCGAAGAATCGGATGGTAATTCTTCAATCAAATAATCAATTCGACCTTGCGCAAAACAAGTTAAATAAGGAAGAAAGAGAAGAATAAAAAATCTAAAAATCATTGACATTATCTATTAATCCGGTTCTTATTCCCACCTGAAACAAAAGAGTACCTTTTCCTTGTTCCCACCATTCTTTTCGCTGAACACATTGTGCATAAATGTTGATGTTGAGTTTTTGATTAAGACGGTATCCAATCTCGAGTTTAGTATTGTTTAATAACCCATTGGTTGTTGAATTTTGAAGTTGTATAGCTTGCAAACTATGACGGTTATAATCCTTTAGAAAAAACAAATGAGCATTGAGCCCGAAATAGAAACGATTCAACTCACTACTAATTCGAAATAAAATTTCCTGAAATCCATTACCCATAATATGTGCTATTGGAAGGTTGTAGTTTGAATAATTTGTTAACCCGTTAACACCTTGATACATGTTTTTTGATACGACGTTATATTCTAATTGAAGGAGAGTTCTTATAGGAATTTTAGGATTATACCGAATACCGATTTGACCAGCAAATGAACGAGTAAAGGGAGTTACAAATTGACCGTAGGCTCTTAGTGAATTTAATACCGACCAATCAAAGGATAAAGCATAAAAGGAATAAACCGCGTTATTTGTTGTAATTCTCGCGGAAAAAGGGACTGGACTAAAAACCAAAGGATGAGCAGCTTTTGTTATTAAAGAATCACCCATTTTCCATACGGTGTTTTCTGAAAAATGAACGGATAATTTTTGAAATGGTCGCCACGTAACATAGTTTATTCCAACGATTTTTGGTTGGTAATAGCCCTCAACTGTTGTGTATGTTTTTTTACGAACAAGATTCATTGACCTCGTTCGGAAGAAATTCCATTCCCATTTTTTTAAGAAAGTAAATTTAGTTCTGAAATATGGCGCACCTATGTTATGATTACCATACAGAAGAGATCGGTATCCAGATCCTATAAATTGTTGGTTGTTTCCTGCAACAACACTAAAATTTTTGAAAGGAGAATACACAAAGTGACCAACAGCAAAAGCATAATCGTAACCATTTGTTTTAAAGGGTTTCGTCCTGGCTGCTCCCGGAACAACCCCATTCTGTTGATTATAACCTATCGAAGTAGTATAATATTCGCCATTTGCATCGATGAAGTCTCTTTCGAAACTACTAAAACGCGCTTGATTTTCATAAAAAGATGTTTGAAAAGAGAAATTCTTAAATAAGTCAGCTTGAATTTGAATCCCTCTAGAATTTTTATACAAGTAATTTCCAGTGGTATCGTTCAACTCTTTTCCATACGAAAATTCACCAACAGGCGAAATAGAAACTTTTGCATCTTGAGCGTTAACTTCAATCAAATGTTTTTTACAGAGTTTTTCTGTGAATTCAGAATACTGATTGCTTCGATCTCTAATTCTATCATGCAGATTGTAAGAGCTTTCTAATTCAGGAAGAAATCCACTTCCCGTGTACTTTCCAAGTTTCGTTGTACTTTCACTTGAATCAATTTGATTATCAAAAAGACGATCTCTATAATAAGAGGAAGTTGGGACCAAACCTTGTTGTGCTAGGATCCAATTTGGAATCAAAAATAAAAGTACAAATAATCTTTTCATTCCATTGCCATTAGTAGGGCTTTGGAACGTACTACGAAATAAGGGTTTAAAAGGTTTTCTTTATTATAGACAAGTGGTGTTTTTTGGTGATAATCGAGCACTTCTCCTCCTAAGGCTTCTATGATGGCTTGTCCTGCGGCAATATCCCACTCCATTGTGGGAGCAAAACGAGGGTAAATATGTGCCTCTCCCAATGCTAAGTCGAAGAATTTCAATGAAGAACCTTTTGATGAAAAGGTGATGTCTTTGAAAGATGGCTCAAGTGTTTCAAGTAAATCGTTTAAGGGTCCAGTGCCATGACTTCGTGAACCTATTAATTTTAAGCTAGAGCCAATAAGTTCTTCGCTTTGTATGCATTGCCATTTAGTTGGATCTTCTATATTATCGAAAGATGAGATAAAAACACCTTCTTTTTTGCCTCCGAATAAAATTCTTTCTTGAACTGGGGAAGCGATAATCCCGAATACAGCATTTCCTTCTATAATGTGCGCAATGTTAACTGCAAATTCATCGTTTCTTCGGATGAACTCTTTGGTGCCATCAAGTGGATCAATACACCAAGACTCTTTCCATAATTTTCTTATTTCGTAAGGTAGGTATGTAGATTCTTCTCCTGTTACAGGAATTCCCAAGGGATCCAATAGGTTATGAATTGCCGATGAAGAAGCTAGGTCGGCTTTGGTAAGCGGCGACCCGTCTTCTTTTATAATCGTTTCGAAATCTTCTTGGTAAATTTTACTTATTTCTCTGCTCCCCGCAATAGCAGCTCTAAGTGCAATTTTATAGCTATCGTTCATGGATTAAAGTGCCATTTCAGGAACCTCTAGAGGAACAACTAAATCACCTTCTGTTTTTGCTATTATTTCCTCCACACTTACACCTGGTGCACGTTCGAGGAGATGAAATTTATTGTCTTTAATTTCTAAAACGGCTAATTCAGTTACAACTTTTTTTACACAGCCAACGCCAGTCAAAGGCAAAGTACATGTTTTCAGAATTTTAGATTCTCCTGCCTTATTGCTGTGCATCATGGCTACAATTATATTATCCGCAGAGGCGACTAAGTCCATGGCTCCACCCATTCCTTTTACCATTTTACCTGGGATTTTCCAATTTGCGATATCACCATTTTGGGAAACCTCCATGGCTCCTAACACAGTTAATTGCACATGTTGTCCA
>DORI01000126.1:0-11558 GCA_003512365.1 Crocinitomicaceae bacterium
ATTTTCACAAAACGAAGTGTCGCGTATTATGGAATAGGCAGGATTTACAGATAAATTTAGGTTAATAATACTATCACATCCTGAAATCGTTTGTAACGAAAGTGTATAAAAACCTGGGGTTGCTAATTGTTGGGAACCTAATGCATATGTTTCATTGGAACAGATGGTTGTATCAATAGTTAGATTGTAAACAGGATTTATTGTCAACTGATAACTTGCAGTATCACTATTGCAACCTTGAAAGGAATAGAAAGCATTATATATTCCATTTAGATTACTTGTGACGTTTAGAAGTGTTGTATCAAATGAATTGCTAATGTAAGAATTCGGGCCAAACCAAGTAACTGCATACCCTGTCAAAGAATCAACTGAGAGTGAGATGGTATCATTTTGACAAACGACTGTTGGGGCCTGAATCGTTGGAATTGGAACTTGAGCAGGTTCAGAAACAATAACACTTTGCGAGACAACACATCCCTGAGTGCTTTTTACATAAATCGTATAATTTCCTGCAGACAAGTTTGAGAAGTTGGAAGTCGCTACATAGTTGGTTCCATCAATTGAATACGTCAAGGTCCCTGTACCAACTGCAGTAACAGCTACAGATCCATCGGAATAACCAAAACATGACGCGTCTGTAGGTATTGTGGTAACAATTGCCAGAGGAATAAAAGGTGGAGCTTCACTATCAAAACTCAATGCCCCATGGGGAACACCGTCAAAGAGAGCATTGCCCTGGGAATTCGTATAATTATTATTGAATTTATAGTATGCCAAAAGTCCAGGCTGAGTTGTTGGAAGTAAAAAATTCATGTTTAATTGAATCTCTTGCTCCGTTCTGGCAATGTTCCAAATACGCACCTCATCGATATTTCCTTTGAAATTCTCGGGAGCTAAGGGGTTTTGAGATTGCATTCCAATACCTGTTACTAAATCGGTTGTTATCATGTTACCAGTGGCTGCAACACTGTTTACTAAACAACCGTTTATATAATATTTTACAATACTACCGTCATAAGTTGCAGCTGCATGATACCAAGTATTTTGAAGTGTTGGTTGGGGATTCGTACAAATGTAAAATCCAGCGCTAGTCGCCATTTGAAAGCTATTAGGACGCAATAAGTAATTACAGGTGGCTTGGTCGGTATGTTTGGAAACTAAATTAGTTGCATTAGCAGTGGTAGACTTTCTAAAAATGGCTTCAACAGTGATTTGATTGCCAGACACATCAATGTCTCCAACAGAAACCCAACGTAAACCTGTACCTGAAGTATTTAATGAGTTTTGACCAAAAGACGAAAACAAGGTAGAAATTGCAATTAAAAGAAATAAATAGTTACTTAAAGGAGACATGAGAGCGACGAGTATTACATCATGGGAATAGACCTTGAAAAGATAATTATAGTTGCATCGTATAAGCAGATAATTCTAACGAATCACATGTATGAAGCCAGCTTTTGTGTTATTACCAAAACTTAATCGGTAAAAGTAAATTCCGTCAACTAAATTGGAATTATCATTTGAATTTCCTTGAAAGGGGGACGAAGAAGGTAATTGTTCATAAACTAACTGGCCCCAACGGTTGTAAATCAGTAAGATGTATTCTTGACAGGTTTTGTAGTAGCTATTAATTTCCAATGAATCGTTTACACCATCGCCATTTGGCGTAATTACATTTGGAAAATCAAAGTCATCAAAATCGTAGATATTTATTATCGATACAGCGGTAGAAGCAGGAGAAGAAAAGCAACCATTTAATTCCGCAATTACGGCGTAATCACCTATATCTTCTACATCAACTTCAAAACTAACTGTTGCACTTTGAGACGAAAAATTTTGAGGACCACTCCATTCAAATTGAGAGTTTAGAGTTGATGAAGCACTCAGCGTTACAATATCTCCTGGACACTCAACAGGTCCATTATTTAAAATAGTTGGAGTAGAAGGCAATGGATTGACCAGTAAATTAAAATTAAAAATCGAATCGCACCCATTCACCGTTTGCAAGGTTTGGCTATACAAACCAGAAGTTGAAAGCGTTTGTCCAAAAAAGTTCACAGATTGACCTTGGCAAATAGTTGTATTTTGTGTTTCGGTGATTACGGGATTAACAACTAAACTTAAATTTATAATTGAGTCGCATCCGGCTACTGTTTGAAGTGTTTGACTATACTGTCCAGATTGTGTTAAATTCTGATTACCAAAAGCATATGAGCCACCCGCACATATGGATACATTCAATTGAGTCACAGGTGCAGGATTGACAGTCAAATTTAGTGTAACTAAAGAGTCGCAACCAGATTGAGATGCAAGCGTAACCGGGAAACTTCCTGCTATTGTATAGTTTTGCCCATTAAACGTGAAACTATTGCCTTGACAAATACTTTGGTTAACAGTAGAACTAAGGTTAGGGTTTACCGAAAGTGTTAATTGATTATTTGTTTGACATCCTTGGGCATCCACAGTCATCACCGTATAAACTCCCGGATTTGAATACGTCTGACCTTGAAAGGCATATGTCTGCCCCAAGCAAATTGCAGCACTTGTTGGAACTAGTGGAATGGGATTTACAGTAACGATAACTTCATCTGCATCTGGACACGAGGAAGGCAAGTTCGTAAGTATGGTTTGTAAATTATACGTTTGTGAAATTGCACTTGCGGTGTTATTTGTCAAAGTAACGGTCGGATTTGAAATTGTAGTCGAACTTAAGTTTGCACCTGTCCAGTTGTAGGAGAAGTCCGCATTCGCTGGTGCTCCGATTTGAGCAATTCCGCCGCTACATATTGTAATGTCGGAGCCGGCATCAGCAACGGCGATATCAGCATAAATTTTTACATTCTTAATAGAATGTTTGTCGGTAGAACCTCCTGTGCTTGCGGTAAATCCCATATATCCTAAAAAACTTGCATTGTAATTTCCGGTTAGGTACAAGGTGTTATTGACATAAACAGAAATCACTCCACTGTTATATTCCACAAGGCATGTTTGATAGTTAGATGACCTCAAAAAATTCATTCCGGTTGCTCGATTTATCATTCCTGGGCCACATTCATTGTAGCCCGTACCTTGATAAATTTGAATTTCTGGATTTGCACCACAACCATTGTCGTAAGTATCTAAAATTANNATCCCAACTCCACCTCCACTTACAAAACCTGTTGGAGGTACGTCTAAAAAACAAAAAGCGATTCCGTCCGCAGCACTTCCTTCCCACATGCGAAAATCAAATTCCACTTTCCATTGGTAACATGTAGACAAATCAATTGATTGATTGTAAAAAATCCCTCCACTGGAATTACCAACCGCATTGGTCAAAATAATTTCATCTGAAAACGTATTAGCATCTCCACCTGTATCACCAACATAGGTGGCTCCAGTTAAATTCCAACCAGTTGTATTTACTGTAGGGGAACCTGTTAACTCTGCGAAGATTAAAGTTTGCGCTTGATTTATTAGCGGAAATAAAAGAAATACAAAAAGTAAACTGTTGGTTTTCATTGGGCAGATTCAAATCAAAAGTTTGTCAAAAATATAAGAAATCTTTAAATACTGAATTAACACACAAAACATTTATCATAAGACCATATTTTTTATAAAATTCTTTTTCGCGGATACTACCAAATTAATAATAGGTCATTTCAAATTGTATTGATTGTTTTTTCTTTACATGTATTCAGACAAAACCAACCACCGATCGGTTTTTTCTTCAAGTAATGAAATTACAATTCCCAATTCTTCACCTTTTTTTACCAATTCCTCTCCAGTAAACATACCTGTTGAAAGTTCATTAGAAAGTTGTTCTTTACGCAATTCTAATTCAGCTAATTCGTTTTCTAGGTTTTTAAATTCTTCCTTTTCTTTGAAAGATAATTTACGTTTCGTTTCCACTTCTGAAATTACCTCTTTTTCAATAGGAGATACTTTAACTTCTAATTTAGTTTCTCTTTTTTCAACTTGTTGAGCTTTTCTAAAATCTGTATAATTACCAACGATGTCGCGAACCTTGCCTTGACCTTCGAATACAAACAGATGGTCTACCATTTTGTCCATGAAATAGCGGTCGTGAGAAACAACAATTAAACATCCTTGAAAATTACGCAGGTAATCTTCCAGAACGCTCATCACAAAAATGTCTAAATCGTTAGTTGGTTCATCAAGAATTAAAAAATTCGGATTACTCATCAACACACGCAAGAGTTTTAAGCGTCTTTTTTCACCTCCACTCAATTTTGATACAAATTGATAATGCATGTCTCTTGGAAACAAAAAGCGCTCAAGTAGTTGCGCAGCGGAAAGTTGACGACCTTTCTCCAAGGGAATAAATTCTGCTACTTCTTTTACGACATCAATTACCTTGAAATCATCTGGCACATTAATTAAATCTTGACTGTAGTATCCAAAAACAACAGTTTCACCAATGACTGTTTTACCTTTATCTGCAGGTTCTTGCCCGAGTAATATCTTTAAAAAAGTAGATTTTCCGGTCCCGTTATTTCCAACAATACCCAAACGCTCATTTCGCTGCACATTGTATGTGAAGTCAGAAAGAATGATTTTATCTCCAAATGATTTGCCCACTTTATGAAATTCAACGATTTTGGTTCCAAGTCTTTCCATTTTTACGGGTAGATCAAGTTCATCTTCTTCCAAACGTTGATGTGCAACTTTTTTAACGTCTTGAAAAGCTTCAACACGCGCTTTCTGCTTTGTTCCTCTTGCTTTCGGTTGCCGCCTTATCCATTCTAATTCCTTGCGAAAAGTGTTTTTGGCTTTTTCGATTGTCGATTGCATCTGCTCTTCTCGCTCTGCCTTTTTTTCCAAGTAATAGGAGAAATTACCCTTGTATTTATATAACGTTTGGTCGGATAACTCAAATATGGTGTCGCAAACAACCTCTAAAAAATAACGGTCATGGGTAACCATTAACAAAGTTGATCTTGAAGATGCTAAAAATTGCTCGAGCCATTCGATCATGTCCAAATCCAAATGATTCGTGGGTTCATCAAGAAGCAAAAAATCTGCTTCAGAAAGCAATACTTTAGCTAATGCAACTCGTTTTTTTTGCCCCCCGGACAAGGAACCTATTTTTTGCTGAACATTATCAAGTTTGAAAACTGAGAGCAGCTGTTTTACCCTAACCTCAAGATCCCAAGCATCGTATTCTGAAATTTTGTCATAAAGTTGTTCCAGGCTCTTTTCGTCGTTTGCCAATAGTGCCTCGTTGTATGCTTTCACCAATTGAAAAGCGGGTAAGTCATAATCAAAAATTGCCTCAAGTACCGTTTGATTTTCATTCATGAGTTCAGTTTGCTCCATAAATGCTATACGAATATCGTTTCGAAAAACTACTCGTCCATCGTCTGCAGTATCCAAGCCCATTAGGCATTTCAATAAAGTCGTTTTACCAGCGCCGTTTTTGGCTACGATTGCCACTTTTTGTCCTTGGTCAATACCAAAGGTTAATTCGCGAAAGATCTTCTTTTCACCAAAAGTTTTTGTAAGTTGTTCTACTGAAAGGTAATTCATTTCGCTTTGTTAGGGGCACGAAGATACGCTTATTTCGCTTGTGTTTTTCCTATTTGAATAGAAAACAGAGCATAGAAAAAGCTAAAAAAAGTGATGCCTGCCTGGGTTTCTAATGTATCTTCAAAAAGAAATGTTACCAAGGCGATTAGTCCAAAGCAAAGTGCCAATATATTTTTATTTTTTAAGGTTTGAATTAAAAAATAGCCTTGTAACCATAAAAAACTTACTATTCCAACTAATCCGAAGGCAAGCCAAAAGGTTAAATAGGATTGATGTGCTCGCAAGCGTCGTTCTTTAATGAGTTTACTTCCTCGTTCGTCGTATGAAATTTGTAAAGCATCGTCAATATCTCCATTTCCCACGCCAATAAACGGAGATTTTTGAATTGTAAACCAAGCATTTCGCCAGAGTTCTAATCTTTCAGTTATGGGATGAAGATTGGGATTTCCTGGATGCTGAAGTTCGTAACGCACTTGAAATAAACGAGCAGGAATTCCACCTGATGTTTCCCGAACATCAGCATAACCTTTTTCAATATAATTTATATCTTGATCTGTTAAAGAGCTTACTCCTGCAGCATCTAATGTGAGTGATTTGGAGCTCAAGTAGCGGATTAGCGTAAATTTAAGCGGTTGTTCCTTTGCATCTAGACTGTCATATGACAATGTTGATTTTGCATTCCAAACATTAGCCAATTGCTCATGGTTCGCCATTTCAATTTTGGGATAATCAACAGGAAGTTGCAGGTAATAAAATAGAGCAATCACACAAAGAATAGGTATGGCTACTAACGAATAAAATATAGGCCGATATTTTTTAAATTGAAGTGCTGAAAAGACAAATAGACAGATAAAAAAACTAAGAATTCCAGATAATACTTGACTGTAGTAGGAGTAAAACCCAAACCAACTCAGGAGAATCAACACTAGGTATATGTTGAGTTGTTTCTTTTGCATAAAATACAAGGTAACTCCCGCACCTAGACCAATTAATATTCCAAAGCGAATATGGGATTCAAAAAGAGACATGCTCCGAATATCAACTAATTGCAACTCATCTTTAAAGAAAAAATATGTGGAAAAATTAACCAATGCAGTGATGCTCAAAGTGGCTAAAAATAATTGTAAAAGGCGATCGATTTTAACCTGACTCCAATCATCGCGGTAGAGAACAATAATTGGAATTATAACCAATGAACTTTTCTGTCGAACATCATTCCAACCATAAGTTAAATTTTCAGACCATACCAAACCCAACAGATGTAAGGCGTAAAATCCAAAAAGTAATTGAAAATAAGGATTTTTGAAAAGTCGTTTTGTAGACGAAACGATAGCTCCACTCGAAAAAAATGATACTCCACCGATGAGTAAGCCCATCGACATAAGGAATTTACTACAGCAAACACCAATGATTAGCAAAGCACACGCAACAAAATGCAAATAACTAGACCAATTTTTAGCATGCGAATGAATTACCATACCATCTAGAAACGAGCAGATGTATAAATTATTGAATTAACGCAATCGATTAAGCGAATCCAATAGCTTTTTATCGCGTTTAATTCCTAATTGTGCAAGATAGCAAAATGGGAAACCGACTACCAGTAAAGAAAAACCTGCACCTAATTCACGGGTACATTTACCGTCGTAAAAGTATTGATTTCCTGTTGCCCCAAAAACCACGATTGCAATAACAATGGCCAAATAAGCGAAAGAAACATAGCGTGCTAATTTCAATTGGGTATTCAGTTTTTTGTAAGACATCGTTACGTAAAAAATAAACAGAACCATCAAAATCCCAACAATATAAAACGGTTTAGATTGACTGCAGAGCATTTTACCACTTTCATCGTTTAGGACTTCATGAAAACCAAAAGCATTAAAAGCAAAATAGGAATTTTCTGTAGAAAATCGGTAAATATCAACTCCCGTAAGGCATGCACCAAGTAAAATCATGGCCACGAGGTAGTATAAGGATTGAACGCGTTGTATCATAAGTGTTTTTTACAAAGTTACTGACTTATTTCGTAAGTAAAAGTCGAGAATGACAATCGCCGCCATAGCTTCAACGATTGGAACAGCTCTAGGAACAACACAAGGATCATGTCGCCCTTCGGGTTGAATTACCACCTTTTCTCCGTTTTCATTGATAGTTTCTTGTGATTGAAGAAGGGTAGATACGGGTTTAAATGCTACCTTAAAATGTATGGGCATACCATTGGAAATCCCTCCTTGAATACCACCCGAATTATTGGTTTTTGTACTAGTTAAGGAGGAAAATTCATCATTCAATTCACTACCTTTTTTCTCTGTTGAACTAAATCCACTTCCCACTTCGAAACCTTTGGTTGCATTTATAGATAACATAGCCTTACCGAGTTCTGCATGTAATTTGTCAAAAACTGGTTCGCCAAGTCCAGCCGGAACACCTTCAATTATGGCTTGAACGATTCCTCCAATTGTGTCACCTTCATTTTTGACGGAAAGAATGAGCTCCTCCATTTTTTTTGAAACTTCAGGATGAGGACAACGAATTGGAGAGGACTCAATTTGTTCCGAGTTGAAGAAGGAAAGGTCATTTATCTCAACGGTACCTACTTTACAAACATAAGTTGAAAAATGAATTCCAAGTGTAGCTAATATCTGTTTTGCAATAGATCCTGCCACAACCCGACATGCTGTTTCGCGTGCACTACTTCTTCCGCCTCCGCGAGGATCACGAATCCCATATTTTTTTGTGTAAGTAAAATCAGCGTGCGACGGACGAAAAGCTGTTGAAATATTCTCATAATCTTGGCTTCTTGAATCTTTATTTGCAATAAAGAAACCAATAGGGGTTCCAAGTGTTTTTCCTTCAAAAATTCCCGATAAAATTTCTAATTTATCATCTTCATTTCTCGCTGTAGTGAATGCCGATTGTCCTGGTTTTCTTTTGTTTAAATCATCTTGAACTCTTGATATATCGATTTCAAGTCCGGCGGGTACACCATCAATGATTCCTCCGATACCTATACCGTGAGACTCTCCAAATGTCGTTATTCTGAAAATGGTACCGTATGTTGATCCTGCCATAGAGCAAAAGTACGCCATTCGGAAAAAAAATGATAGTTTTGAACTCGAATAATTCTGAAGATTGACATGATTTTAACTTTTCCATCTTGCGCATGAACTCATTTAAAATAATTCTCATTCTCAATGTGTTAATTTTTTCCTTCGGTTGTGCTCCGACACGCTATGTGAAACCCTTGGAGAAAGGTGAACATTCGGTAAACTCACATTTCGGAGGACCTGTTTCTAAAGTTCCTGGAATAGGAGCTATCCCTCTACCATTTACGAGCGTTGGCTATGGTTATGGCTTGCGTGATGATTTGACCCTTTCTGGGAATTTATATACCACGTCTTTACTTTTTGGTGTTGGACAGATAGATCTAAGTGCATGTTATCAACCTTGGAAAAAAGATAGAATGGGAATTACGGTGAGTCCAGCGGTAAACTTTCTTGTTGATTTTTATACTGGGTCGAATAGAATTTGGCCGCAAATAGATGCTAACTATTACTTCGATTATAGCGTGTATCGATCACGTGCTGTTGAAGGTAAAAATCCAAAACGAATCAATACCTTGTATGCAGGAGTTTCCAATTGGTTTGATCCGTATTTAACAGAATCTCAAGGTAGAAAAAACGAACAATTTTGGATTCCAAGTTTGCAATTCGGTCACCAATGGGAGAGAAGGCATTGGGATTATCAATTCGAAATGAAAATTTTAGCACCGATCTATTCAAATGAAAATATCGTTGTGGATTACCCTAGCGTACTAGGTAACTATGGAGCTCTTGGGGCCTATTTTGGTGTTCATTACAAATTTTAAGAAGATGAAGAAATTATTTTTTTTAGCCTTAATTACGATCTTGGTTGTTTCCTGTCGCAAAAGAATGGATAGTTTTTTATTTAATCCATCACCACTTGAAACATATCTCTTAGATGCATACCAAGGTGAGACTAGTTTGGATCTTTCAGGTCAATACGCAGTTCCAAATTCTATGATCCATCGTGTTGAATTTCCAATAATCGACAACGGTGAGACTATTATGATTCAGGGAATTTATGTTGGAGACACATCCTCCATTGCGAGCGACACTGTTCTCTTGTATTGTCATGGAAACAAGGATCACATGGACTTTTATTGGCCTAGACAGAAATTATATGCCCACATGGGAGGTTTGGGAAGATATGGAGTTTTGATGTTTGATTATCCAGGATATGGAGCAACCAAAGGCTCTCCGACAGAAGAAAATATGTACGCTTCCACACGTTCGGCACTTCAATGGCTTAAAGAAAAAGGATTAACCAGCAATCGATTGATGATGATGGGATTTTCTCTCGGCTCGGCTCCGGTTTGTGAAGTCGCAGGACATGAAAGTGAATATCCTTTAACTCCATCAAAAATAATTTTGGAGGCTCCTTTTGCATCTGCAGAAATTTTGATCCAAGATGGAGGATTGTTATCCATGCCTGGAAGTTTTTTAGTTGACCTTAAAATCGATAACGCTACTGAAATAAAGAAAGTGAACGTTCCGCTTTTATGGATTCATGGTGAAGACGATTCCTTCCTCACTGTAGCGCATCATGGGCAATTGGTCTACGACAATAAACCAGGTGCAAAGGAAAAGGTATTAATACCTGGAGGAGAACATGAAACCACGCCTTTCGTGATGGGATACCAAGCATACATAGATTGCATCGCTGCTTTTATCGAACAATAAACTTTCTTCTTAATTTTTGAAATTGTTACTTTTTGAATACTTGTCGTTTGCTAGATGTTGTTTAACATTCTCCAAATATTCTCTCCATGAAAGTTTTAGTTCTTATTTCCGCATTACTCGTTGGGATATTTTCCACGAACGCACAAATTTCAATTAATGAACGCATCCGATTTAAGGATACGGTAAAAGTTAAAAAATACAAACCGGAAGAAAACGGTTTTAGTTCGTTAAAATTAAGAATGAATCCAGGAGAAAGTACGGTTCTAAATCCTGACGAATTAAGAAAGTTAAAAACACAAACTATAATTGGCGTTGATTTAGTATACTCAGATTACCCTAAAGGAGCTGATCTTTCTGGACTGAACCGCGATAGAATCATTGAATTATATAAGTTTCTTCCAATGGCCTTCAATAATAATTTAGTTGAATGGAATCTTATCAAACAATTAGATGTGAAAAGCGAAGCAGATATGCAACGTTACTTTCATGGATTTGTCATTTATTACCGCAAAATGCCAACCTTTCAGCNNAATGTTGTAAAGGGTAAGGCAAAACCAGAAGATTCAACCTTATTGAAAGTTTTCGAAAGAAATAAAGCGTGGAAAGATATGTTGGTAGTCTGCGATGTTACAGGTAGTATGTCACCCTACACTGCGCAATTATTACTTTGGATTGCGGCCAATAATAAAATGAAAACCTTCAAGCAAATCGTATTTTTTAATGATAATGAAACCAAGAGCACCAATCAAGAACAAGCTCTTGACGATCATGGGATTTGGGCTACAAAGGAAACAAAATTGGAACCTTTACTTGATGTGGCTTTTGAGGCTATGGAAAAAGGTGGACACGAAGAAAATGATCTTGAAGCCATTTGTTATGCTATTAAAAAATTCCCGGAAAACAAGAAGAATATAGTTTTGATAGCCGACAATTGGGAAAACCCATGCGATATGCAGCTGTTGGAACACTTGAAAAATCAGAAAATTCCAATTAAGGTTGTGGTGTGTGGAGTTACAGAGCGCTTAAACCTTAACTTACTTGAAATTGCATATCAAACGGGAGGTTCAATACATACCATGGAAGCTGATTTATTAGACATAGCTAAAATAGGAGAGGGAAAGACCTTTTCTATTGGAAATCTACACTTCAGGATGTCAGGTGGTAAGTTTGTGCAATTGTCAAGTACTAATGGAAAATAATTTAAATCTATTAATTTTTTCTTTCGAAATTTAATATGAACCAATTTCCAGAATCCTTTACTACGCG
>DORI01000126.1:11635-23003 GCA_003512365.1 Crocinitomicaceae bacterium
GGTTCCAAGGATCAGAAGACTATGCTGACAACCTTGATAATTAAAGTGTAAAAGCTATTTTTTGTTTTAAGATTTATTATTATTTTTCCATTCAATTGTCAGAACAGTTATTCAAAAACTGTTTCATCAATAGTATTCTCGTTTATGAGTTAGAAATTTGAAAAAGTAATTTTTTTTCTCTAGTTCAGGTAATACCTAATTTGAAAATTAACTCCAATCCAATACGGCACTATTTTAAATTGACTTGATTTATTAATTGCATTAAAGGATTTTTCTGAATTTATTGAACTACGTATTGAAAATTTCTCTGTCATGAAGTATTCCAAACCTAATCCCAATCCACCACCTATTAACCAATTGTTAGAAATTGGCATTAAATTTTTTCTATTTGAAACAAATCCAAGCGTTTCGATAGTGGAAAAGGCATTTGTAACCCAATAGGCAGAAAATCCAGCAGAAAACGAAATTTTGAAATTTTCTGTTCGAATGCCATAATCAAGGGTTAATGGGAATTTCAAGAATTGTAAATTAATTTTATTTACATAGCTAAAAGTATCTTCGGATAATTCATCTAAATTGAATTCATTCTCTTCTGAGTCATCTATATTGTCTGTAAATTCTTGATCTGAAAAATATTGCTCATCGAACGCAGTATTAAACGATATTAAATTTGAAGAGGTGTCTACTGCAACATAACAAGATTGGGAATGATATGTTGAACGGTAATTAACTTTGTTAATTCCAGTATTCAAAAAATATTTTTCATTAATTCGAACACCAATATTAATCCCAAAGCTAGGTGAAATTATTCCAGTTTCATTTTCTTTTAAAGATTTGTAAAAGGCTTCCGAGGCACTAATATTAGATAGGCTACGGTGACTATATGTTGGAGAGAAATCGAGACTGAGGAAAAGTAAATTTTTTACAGGACGGAAACTATCATTTTTTTTCATCATATTTAATTTGGAATCTTTATTTAGATTCAATTGAGAAATATTTTTCGAGAGCATCAATCTTGTTGATAAAGGCTTTAGAAAATTAAGCACGTGGATTGAGTCATTCAATTCTCTTTGTATTTTTGCTAAATTTTTTTCTTTCACAGGTGCATTCGCTTCCGTCATAACAGAGGAATTTTTAAAATTAAATTTGCCTTGGTTGAATTTTTTATCCAAAATGGGTATTAAAAGCGTTGATGTTGAATTAATTTTTTGATTATTTGTCAATAAATTGTTTTTCAAAAGTGAGGGATTAAGATTATTTCTAAAAACATCAATTTTTAATTTTGCTCGAGCCTTACTTGTGTTAACTGTATTTTTTTTAGTTTTTATTTTACTTGGAAACTTTGCCGAATTATTTTTTGAGATTTTATGGATTAAACGCTCTGATGAGTCTAATGTAGAAAAAATGATAAGTACAATTGGAATGAAGATAATAATTAATGAACTTAATAAAAACAAAAAATTTCTTTTTCGTTTTTTTTCTCGGAACTTCAGTTCATTATTTATCTGATTCCATAATTTGCTGTCAGGGATTTTATTTTCAGATAGAAGTTTTTCTTTAATATCTGAATCAAAAAAATCTTTGTCTAATTTCATAATTCTGCGTATTCTAAACGGGATAGCGATAACTCCATTTTTTTGATTTGTTTTTTCAGGGAATTTCTTGCATCAAATAATTGTGATTTAGAAGTTCCTTCATTAATATTCATCATTTCAGCAATTTCTTTATGAGAGTATCCTTCAACAACGTAAAGAAGAAAGACGGTTCGAGATTTATTGGGTAAACTATTGATTAATTCAAGAATGTCAGATTCTTGTAACAGATCAATTGCGTCAAATGATTCGGTTTTTAAATTGTAGGAGTTTTCAATAGGTATTAAATCTACTTTATTCATCCTGATTTTATCGATTGCAGTGCGAACAAAAATTTTTTTAATCCAACCCGGTAACATATTTTTATTTTTGAGGTATTTCAAGTTTTCAAAAACCTTAATGAAAGAATCTTGATAAATATCTTCAGCTTCAAATTTATTTTTTGCAAGTCTTAAACATAAGTTATACATTGGAATACAGAATAATTCGTAGAGCTCTTTTTGAGCTTTTTCATCTCTATTAACACAACGATTGACTAAATTTTCGTAAATTGAGATTGTTTTCATTTATTATGAACAAGACGAAAATCCTGACCAAAAGGTTGGATTACAATTTAATTTAATAAATTTACACGTAATAATTAAATTTTCAAAATGAGGTTTTGTTTTTTTTCTGTTTTGATTATACCAATTCTATTGATTGGTTGTACGAAAGATAAAGTGAATAATTCGAATGATAACTCATGTAATTTGCCTAACGAAATTACATTTTCACAAAATGTCAGCCAAATTCTTGCTCAAAGTTGTTACCCTTGTCACCAAACGCCTGGTTCAGGTGGAATAAATTTGGATAACTATCTCGACGTTAAAAATCAAGCATTGAGTGGACAACTTGTACATTCAATTTCTAATGATTCTTCTTACATAATCATGCCACCACCACCCATGAATGGTTTAGATTCTTGTCAAGCAAATACCATAAAAAAGTGGATTTCACAAGGGTGTAAATTTTAATCTCGTAAAGATTTAGTCAATCGCAATTATATATTTAATATATTTTGATACTTTCCTGAATTTATTTTTTCAAAAACCCAACCGTTTGCAATAAAATTTAGTCTTTGTCATTAATTACGAAATTTTTGACTTATGAAAAAAACTTTATTATTGCTTCTCTTGACCCAAATTAACATTTTTGTGCATGCACAATGGAAAAATACACAAATTGGTCAGGGAGATTTTTCGGCGTCTTTCAATGCTTTAACTAAAGACAATCAGGGAAATCTTTATTTTTGTGGTTACACTGTAAATACCGATCAGAGTAGAGATATTTTGGTTGTTAAGACTAACTCTCAAGGAGATACTCTTTGGTCAAATGTGTACGATGGTCCTGCAAATGGAATGGATGAGGCAACAGCAATTGCTATCGATTTAAATGCAAATGTATACATTACGGGTTATCAAAGGGGTGCAGGAACTGGAACAGACATGGTTACCATAAAATATAATAATGTCGGTTCTATTGAATGGATTAAATCGTATTTATCCTCTGTAAATTCGGATCAAACGGATAGGGGCAATTCTATAATAACTGACTTAAATGGAAATGTCTATGTCACGGGACAATCAGATAGTGACCCTTCTTTGATTAATAATGATGATTATGTAACAATAAAGTATAACAGTTCTGGAATTCAACAGTGGTTAAGTGTGAAAAATGGCATTGGAAACGGAACTGATCGTCCAGTGAAAATAGTGCTTGATGGTCAAAATAATCCAATTGTCACTGGAAGATCATTTAATGGTTCTGAAGATGATTATTACACAATAAAATTAAATGGCTCCAATGGAAATTTGCTTTGGGAAAATTGGTTAGACAGAACACATTATGACAGACCAACAGATATGGTAACAAACTTATCAAATGGAAATGTTTATGTAACTGGTCGCTCAAAAAACCTAACCTATGATTATGTAACTGTTGCTTATAATGCAAATGGAATTCAACTTTGGCAAGCTGTTTATGATTATATTGATGATGATAGGGCAACATGTATTAGTCTCACACCCAGTGGTGAAATTTTAGTGAGTGGACAATCTGATTTTGATTTAACTGCAAATTTCAATTACAACATCACGACAGTTAAATATTCTGCAACTGGGATTCAACAATGGACACAAACATATGCAGGTCTAGCAGGTAATGATGATGTCCCTGTGGATATTGAATCAGACCTCAATGGTAATGTTTTTGTCTCTGGCGTCACAGATGCTCTTTCGGGTGCGTTAGTTCAAAATAACGGAATCCTCCTTGGATACAATCCAGTTGGACAATCATTATTCAACAAATCCTTTTCTTTTTCTACAAATAGCAATGATTTACATTCTTCAATGTTAGTTGCCTCCAATAATGATATTGTAATTTGCGGAGCAAGTGAATTTATTCCAGTAAAACATGCAACTTTTATGAAGTACTCTAATTTGGGAACTGAAATATGGAGTAAAATTTATATTGCAAAGGGTGATAATTCAAATAATAGTCACTCAATTGTTATTGATAACCAAGGAAACACTTATGTAGCAGGATACAGTGTCGAATATGGTTCAGATAGAAATCACTCCTTATTGAAAATAGATCCAAACGGTAATACTTTGTGGTTAAGAACATTGAACGGAACCTCAACTTCTGGAAGTCCAGATGAGGCTTATGGAATTGCCATTGATGCTAGTGGTTTTATTTATGTTGGAGGATTTCTAAAGAATTCAGGAGTTTCATATGATATTGTTTTAGCCAAGTATAATTCAATTGGAGATACTATCTGGACAAGAAAATATGATTATACAGTTGCAGGTGGAAGTGATAAAGCATTCAATTTAGCAATTGATGGTCAAGGAAATGTCTTTTTGACAGGACGCAGCGATGGCGATCCAAGCGTGAACTCAAACACGGATGCCATTACATTGAAATATAATTCTCTAGGAAGTTTAATGTGGGTTCAACGTTATAATGGGATAGCTAATGGCAGCGATCAAACGCGTCTAATTAAAGTCTCTTCATCCGGAAACGTTTATGTTGCTGGGAGGACTTTTAATGGTAGTAACAATGATGTTTTGGTAATTAAATACTCAAATTTAGGTATACAACAATGGGTTAGAACATTTGATGCGAATGGAGCAGATGAATCAATTTCTATGGATATTGATAATTCAGAGAATGTAATCATAACAGGTTTTACTCAATCTGGTTTAAATTCTGATACAAATATTTTGGTTCTCAAATACAACAGCTTGGGCACTCAACAATGGTCCCAAACAATTGATGGTGCTGGCCATGGAAAAGATATAGGGAACAGTGTAGCAACAGATTTATCAGGTAATATTTTTGTTGCTGGTACTGTTGATAATGACAATCAAACAGCAACCTTGAATAATGATATTTTTACCGTGAAATTTGATGCTCTGGGTAATCAATTATGGGCTAAATTGTATAATAATGGATCTAATCTTGATGATGAGGCAGAGGAAATAAAGGTTGATTCCTTCGGAGATATATATTTAACCGGAGCATCGGACAGCTTATCATCAACTGGTGAAATGTACGATTATATAGTTTTAAAATATTCATCAGATGGTACTTTAGTTTACCAATTTCGATATAACGGTGATGCAAATTCCAAGGATATTCCCAGTACCATTTGTTTAAACGGCTTGGAATTTTTTGTGAGTGGTGGCAGTCTTGATGACTCAGGAAATAAAAATTTGGTTACGATTAAACGATCAACAGACCCAAATGCGCACCTCAACGAGATTATAGAGGAAGACATAGTACTTTTTCCAATTCCGGCAGAGAATTTTATCATGGTGGAATTAAAAGACGATTTTAAGATTTATGATTATAGCTTGATAAATATTCAAGGACAGTTAATTAAAAAAGAAAGAATTTTGGGGCCAAAATTATTAATAGACATTTCGGAATGTAATCCTGGTGTCTATTTAGTCAAATTTAATTATAAAAACGGCACCAATTTCACGTCGAGAATTATTAAAAAATAAAAATAAAATTATGAGAATTAAAAAAACAATGTCCTGTAAAGCAATTGAATATAATTGTATTAGCGATTCATTTAATAAAAGCTACTTACCTAAAATAGGAGATGTAGCTCTATTCGAGGTCTTAGAAATTGGTAAACACAAAACTGTTCAACTATCAAATAAAAGAAATGCAACTATTCTACAAGGGGACAAAATCCTTGGATCATTTGCAAATCGCTATGCAACAGCCCAATTTGAAGGTTATCTACCTGATCAGCCAACTGAGATTTTGGATATTCTTGGGGCAGGGGGAGCAATTGGAATAGTGAAATCCAAGAATGCGGCTTTTCACGATATAGAACCTACCAAACTTAAGCTTTTAGGGTTTGCATTGGATGACAATCAACAAATCATTAATACGATATATAATCAGACCCAGAGAAAAGTTTTCAGAGGGGAGGTTCCTAATCAAGCCAAGGTTATTTTATCATTAGGTTCAACTATGGATAGTGGAAAAACTACATCAGCTGCCTATTTAGCAAGAGGAATAAAGAATAACAACAAAAAAGTGGCATTTATTAAACTAACAGGAACCTGTTATTCTAAAGATAAAGATTTAGTATATGATTGTGGTGCAGATATTTCAATTGATTTCATGGATGCCGGATTTCCATCTACTTTTTTAATAAATCTGTCAGATTTAAAAGACCTATATCAAACCTTACTCGATCAATTAATACCTCATAATCCTGATTATATTGTGATGGAGATTGCAGACGGATTAGTACAAAAGGAAACGGAAGAATTAATTCGAGATGGAGATTTTATGAAAACTGTTAGTGATATAGTTTTATCTTGTGGAGATAGTTTGGCGGTATTTTGGGGAGTAGATTTTTTAAATAAATTGGGAAAAAAACCAACGGTCATCGCAGGAAGATTTACAATGAGTCCGCTATTAATTGATGAGGTTTCAAAAAGAGTCCCAATTCCAGTAAAAACACTTGAAGGTTTAATGGATAAGTCCATTATTCAGTTATTTTCGTAGAATGCAATTTTCGAAATATACACTGATTAAATCTTTTTTAAGCGAAAATAAGTTATATACCTTTTTAACTTTTTCTTTCAGTGTATTGAGTTCTCTTTTTATTCTAATTGTCCCACTTTTTATTGGCAAGTTTTATCAAATCATAACAAAGTCAGATTCTGCTCGAGGAGAATTATTCCAATCAATTTTTGGAGATATTGAAATGATAAGTTCTTTTATCTTTCTCTTTTTAACTATACTGATTATTAAATTTGTTTTAGGGTATTTCCAGACGTTTTGTTCTGGAATTCTTAATGAATCTTTTTCAAAATACTTAAGAGAACTTCTATTCAGGAGACAACTTGAATCAAAACTTACTGAATTTGAAAAAAAGGATTCCGGTGCATATTTGTTACGTTATAGTGGTGACTTACGATCAATAAGCAAATTTTTTTCTCTTGGTCTTTTAGGTTTGACGTCAGATATTATTTTTACTTGTTTCACCTTGATTGTATTCTTTTCAATAAGTCAAGAATTGACATTGTTTATTATTTTCTTTTTACTTTTTATTTTCATAGTTTCCTATTTTATAAATAAAAAACTCAAACAAATTAACAAAAAGAAACGAGATATTAAAAGTCAAATATTAAATTTTGTTAGTAAAAGACTTTCAACCATGCTTACAATCAAATCTATGAATCGAATTAATGTTGAAAATAGTAAATTCATTGAAAAAAGTAATTTGCAATATCAAGTTGGAAAATCTTATCTTAAATGGTCTGCTTTATTTCAAAATTTCCTCCCTTTTTCATTGTATTTTATGTTAGTTATTCTTCTACTTTTAGCTTATAATGAAAGTCAATCCTCAAATCAAGTAATCGATGGAGCAAAGATTATTGTGCTAATTATGTTAACAATCAATATTATCCCTGTGTTTAAGAGGATTCTTAGGGTAAATATGATTTGGCAGACTGGGGATATTTCTTTGAGTAAATACCTGGAAATTATCAATTATCGACAAGAAATTTTTCGATCATACAATGACGTACCTGCCGATAAGTCGGAATCTGCAATACTGACTGTTTCAATTTCATTTTCATATAATTCCTCCTTTAAATTATTGGATAATTTTTCAATTGAATTGAAAGAGCCTGGAATCTATTATTTAACTGGTAAGGGAGGCTCTGGGAAGTCAACATTTTTAAAACTTTTAATGGGTATCTACGATCCACAAGAAGGAAATATTCAAATATTTGGACATGACTTAACTTCTGCAAATAAAAAGGAAGTTCGAAAAAAAATGGCCTATGCATCTGATGAAGCAACTTTATTGGGAGATACAATTTTTGAATGTGTTTCATATAGTAGAAAGGACGAGAATAAACTTAATGTTGTTCGAATTTTAGAAAAAATAGGATTCTTGAAGAAAAATGACCCAGAAAATCACACAATTATTTTACGAAAAAACAAGGGTTTATCTGAAAGTGAAGAAAAAGCACTTATTTTGTGCAGAGCAATTTTAATGGACAAAAAGATTCTATTATTGGATGAGCCATTTAAAGGACTTTCAAATGAATTAAAAACAAATTTGATTAGCATGCTTTACGAAATGTCGAAGGATAAGTTCATTTTTATCGCAGCAACTGATATGGAGCCAGCACTAAAAATTAAAAAACTTTTTAATCTAAGCCAATGAAAAACAATTTAATGCGTTTGATAAGTATTCTTATTTTTTCTTTTTTTCTTTTTCAGTCTTGCAGAAAAGAACCAGGAATTGGTGGCGATGCAAAAATATACGGTAAAGTATATTATAAACACTACAATTCAACATTTACCACTCTTATTAACGAAGGGTATCTCAGCGATACCTATGTTTACATTGTCTATGGTGATGATGTTAATTATGGTCAAAGAATCAAAACTAATTACAAAGGAGAATTTGAATTTAATTATTTGTATAGAGGAAAATATACAATATATACATATTCCATTGATTCATTAGCACTAGTGTCAGGACAATTACCTATTTCTGAAAAAGCTGTGATTCAAACCATCGAAATTTCTGATAGAAGAGAACAAAGAAATTTAGACGACCTAATTGTATATAAATAATGATTAATAAACCTATCCTCATTTTGTTTGCATTCGTTTTTTGCAATAATTTAAATGCACAAAGTAGTGCAAGCATACGTAGAAAAGATATCAGAAAAGTAGAACAGAAACAAATTGATTATAAAGATGGTAAGGAAATAATTTCAAAATGGTCGTTGGATGAATATGATAAATGGGGAAGGGTCATTTCAGAAAAGCAATTCAATTCAGATTCTACGTATAAGGTATTCGAAACTTTTCAATACGATAGGAAAGGAAGAGTTTTGTCACAATGTGAATTTGATAAATTTGGAAAACTGAAAAAAAAGACGGACATTGAATATGATAACATGAATGATCGCAAAGAAGAACGAGTTTATAGTTCTAATAACGAATTGATTGAAGTTATAAGATTTAAATATAACGCTTTTGGTTTCAAAACAGAGGAGATTACATTCAAACCGGATGGATTGACAATTTTAAAAAAAATTATTTATTCACACGATTCTAAAGGTTCCATAATTGAAAGAAAAGTATTTGATGATAAAGGTAAGTTGATTCAAGCAAGGAATTATTTGATATCATATAATTAATTGAAGAAAATGTTTCGTTCATTAAGTCTACTGGTTTTTTTATTTTTAGGATTATATTCTCATGCCCAAACGCAAAAAGATGCTATAATTTGGACAACATTAAGTTTGGAAAAAAAATTTACTAAAAGACTTTATTTAAATTTAATAAATCAAACAGCCATCAATCAAAATGTAACAGAGCTAGGTTCCTCATTCATTGATTTTGGCCTTCAGTATAAAGTTAATAGTTATTTTGCTACATCTGCAAATTATAGGTTTATTAAACTTCGAAATTTAAATAATGAGTATGACAATCTTCAAAGATTTTACCTTGATTTAATTGGATCGAAAGGATTTGGTAATTTTTATCTTCAATTTCGCTCGAGATTTCAAAATCAACTTTATGGATTGAATATTTTTGATACCTATAAACCTAATAAATATTTTATAAGAAATAAACTATCCGTTAGGTATTCAGTTGACTCAAAAAATTCCATTAATGCCTCAATTGAACAATTTTACAGATTAAATACTGTTTTTAAAACTCAATTTATTCGAACAAGTATAGGTTATTCCTATAAATTAAATCTTTACCATAAAATAGATTTGTCCTATACTCAGCAGTTTGGTTTGAACACAAAAACACCAAAGATATTATTTATTTACAATATTGGTTATACTTACAAATTTTAATTTTACTATGAAATTCCCTCCCCTTTTATTATTACTCTTGATGCTGAATTCACATAATATTTTAATTGCTCAAAAAAACAATCCTACCAACTTTGTTTCAAATCGAAAAATTGCGATTGCGATTCATGGTGGTGCGGGAAATATTAAAAAACGAAATTTAACACCAGAACAGGAAAGTGCTTATTTGGGTGTATTAGATAATGCACTTTTATCTGGATATAAAGCCTTGCAAGAAGGTAAATCCTCAGTTGATGTTGTTGAAATCGTAATTCGTTTGTTAGAAGATTCACCGTTATTCAATGCCGGCAAAGGCTCAGTTTTCTCAAATGAAGGTAAAAATGAAATGGACGCTGCTATAATGGACGGGAAAACGCTTCATTGTGGAGCTGTTACCAATCTAACCCATGTGAAGAATCCAATTAGTTTGGCAAAAGCAATTATGCTTGATTCGCAATATGTTTTCTTAAATGGAGCAGGTGCTGAGAAGTTTGCAAAATTAAAGGGCATTGAACTGGTTGACACCTCCTATTTTTTTGATCAAAAAAGATGGAATGAAATGTTAAAACTAAGAGATACAACAAAAACAATTCTTGACAATGATAGGGGACAAATTGAAGAAAAGGAAAGCATTTCAAAATTTGGAACAGTTGGCTGTGTTATTCTCGACATGTATGGAAATTTAGCTGCAGGAACTTCAACTGGTGGTATCACAAACAAACGATACAATCGCATAGGAGACTCTCCTGTAATTGGAAGTGGAACCTATGCAAATAACAAAACCTGTGCTATTTCTTGCACAGGACATGGTGAAGATTTTATGAGAATTGTGGCAGCCCATCAAGTACACTCTTATATGTTTTTTTCAAAGATGTCTTTAAGAAAATCAGCTGAGAATGTCATTATGAAAGAGCTTACACAACTAGGTGGAAGAGGTGGATTAATAGGTGTTGATAGAAAAGGAAACATAACCTTTCAATTTAATACAAATGGAATGTTTCGAGCAGGAATAAACTGCAAAGGAGAGAAAACACTTTCGATTTATAAGTAACTTATTTGTTTGAGTGTTCTTTAATACTTCAGACTTTTATAAAAATGAATATTGGAAAACAAATTTCCATGGCTCCTTTTCGAGTTGAATGTTACGATTGAGGATTTATGGACTTAAATACGTTCTAAACTATAATTACGCACTTATTCAGGAACGTGATTTTGTAAAGCTAATTGGTTGTTCGCTCGACTCAATGATACTCATTATTTATAAAGATTAATAGCATTTTTTTGCATTCTATTTAGAATTGCCACATTCTCTCCAAAAAGTTTCGATATTTCAGATCTTTCGCCCACAGAAAAATCCTGCGAGAGCGGGAT
>DORI01000154.1:0-1044 GCA_003512365.1 Crocinitomicaceae bacterium
AGTTTGAAACCATACACCCTTTTGTTGACGGAAATGGAAGAATGGGAAGAGCTCTAATTAACTTACAGTTAATGAATGCTGGGTTTCCTCCCATTATCATTCAAAATAAAAGCAAACACAGTGAATACTATCCGCTTTTTTCACACTATCAGTCAACGATGAAATTTGGAGGTTTTACCGAGTTATTTGCGTTGCTGTTGCAAGAATCCTTGCACAAAAGAATAACCATTCTTACGGCAAAAAAAATAATTCCACTTTCACTTTGGGCTTCGCAAAAAAGAATAAAACCAAACGTGGCGGCTAATAAAGCCAAAAGACAAACAATTCCTGCCTTTCGATTACGCGAAAAATGGATGATTGCAGAGGAGTTTACGCCGGTCAACTGATTTTATAGGCTGACATGTAACTTTTCCTCATAATAATACGAGTTATCAATTCCATTCATGTACATTTCTCGATTGTTGATTTTATCGATAAGGGCATTTTTAAAATTTCAAGGCTTGAAGCATCAATTGGGTAGTAAGACTAACCAACTCAATTTCTTGTCGTCCGGTTATTCTTAAACAACGATTTACCTCTTTACCCGATAGATTGTTTTTGTCTTATCGCCTTCTTTTTCAAAGACACCAAGCTTAACGCCCAATTTTAAATCTCGACTTGCAGTTGCAGTGGAAATGTCTTTAAATACCCCCATGTATATCTTTCGATTAAACTCTTTTATAGTTAATAGTAAAAAATAATCCAAACGGTCCGTGTCTTTGAGAATTCTATTTGTATAGTTGAGAAGTTGGGCCAGAGAGGTATCAATCACACGCAACATATATTCAATAAATGGTGTTGATTTTCCCGATTTGTCACTCAAAGAAAGGGCTTGATAATAATCAGACTGGGTATCACGAATTATAGTCTCCAAAGGAATGGACTCAAAAATGGGGTATTTTTCTTTTAATATTATTGTTTGCCACAATCGTCCCATACGACCGTTCCCATCTGTAAATGGATGAATAAATTCCAATTCATAATGAAAAACACAACTTTTAATCA
>DORI01000154.1:1150-1282 GCA_003512365.1 Crocinitomicaceae bacterium
GAGCCCTTTACAATTCCAACACTTTTTTTTCTATATGAACCCGGATTTTCAATGAGACCTTGCATTAGTGTGCCATGCGCCTCTAAAAAATGCTTCTCTGAAATACAACGATAGTTAGCTATATTCTCATAT
>DORI01000154.1:1333-2282 GCA_003512365.1 Crocinitomicaceae bacterium
TTTTTCAACCAAAGCTGTTATTTGCTCTTCAGATAAAGTATTTCCTTCGATTTGTAAAGAAGACTGAATTGTTTTAATCTGGTTAGTTTTTCGAAGTTGTGGCGATTGCTTGTTCAAGTAATTGGCATTGACTTCACCTAATTTTTCAGAAATTGAACTAATGTAGCTCATTATTTTAGGGGTTACTTCGTAGGGCGGCTTCATGATAGTATCATTTGATAGTATCAAAGATATAAAATTTCAACTAAACGAGTCATTTAATGAGAACTGTACTATAAGCAAGAATCTTTAAAAGAGCTGTTTTATCGAATGAATAAAGACACGAGTTTCAACCCAAAAAAAGGGAAAAGTAGGCATAAAACCAAGCGAATCGATATATCAATTACTACCCAACCCCCAACTCCATGACCAATTCGAGGCGTTCGTCCAAATCGAGACACATCAGATCTTCAATCACACCGTATGATGTCATAAAATCTCGGTATATTTCCATCTTTTCCTCGCGACTTTGCGTACTTAGAAATAAGGCAATTTCGCTGTTCAGTAAATTTGGATCTTCTGTTTCCGTGAAGCCAAAATCAGGATAGTTTCCCGCCAGCCAATCGTGAAAGAATTCTTCGTTTTCTCGCAAGGTGTTTTGCTGAATTTTGTAGGGAACAAAATACATTCCGGCACATTGCACGGCGTATTCGTCTGCTTGGTTCAGGAGGTCTTGAAAATAATCGTTGTCTAAAAGTTTTTGCAAGTTCATGGTTTCTAATTTTCGAACAAAGCAATGACAATAGTTCGTAAACTAAATACGTTCTGTTGCGAAATTTTACATGGAAATTTAGCGAAACATAGGGTAGGGTATGAAAATGATGGTTGTCACCGTGGGATGAACGTAAAATTTGTGTACATTCATCATCTAATTTTATTCGAATGTCTTTTCCCGATCCTTATCAGCTTG
>DORI01000154.1:2306-2873 GCA_003512365.1 Crocinitomicaceae bacterium
GAAATTAAGCTCCAACTTGCCAAACTCGCCATACAAAAGGAAGAGGTGATAAGCAAACAGTATTACGAAAAAGCGTCTGAGTTGAGGATGGAAGAAAAACACCTGATCAACCTTCTCATGGAGCAGCGATTGGTATTAATTCGTCGCCAAACCGGGCTTGAACCCACTGAAGAAAATTTAAAAATTCAAGCCATGTGTCAGGAGGTGCTGCGTGAAATTAGTACGGTGGATGAGTCAAAAACCTTGTATCAAGACTTATTTCAAGAATTCCGCGACAAGCTTTTACAAGATTGTGAGGAGCTTACACAACGCAAGAACGAATGCTTAGCCGCACACAATTTCGCGGAGGCCAATGTACTTCGCGACCACATTTTCAAGATCGGGGATTTTTTAGCCAAACACAGTGGAAAATGATTTTTAACATGTACATTGTAAAGNNATCACTCACCTCATTACTGATTGCACTGGGATTTGTTGTAATTGCACTAAGTTCCTGCGATGCTAAAAAATCAGACTCAGCTGGCGGCACTTACGTAAAACCATCTGTAGATTACAAAGGTCAAACAC
>DORI01000154.1:2887-14395 GCA_003512365.1 Crocinitomicaceae bacterium
AGGGGGAAGTATCGGAGGAAGTAAAACTAAAATATTTGGTTTAAATTAATTTATTTAAGGTAAAAGAAAAGGCAATCAGGTTGGATTAAAAGTTGATTGTATCATTAATGGTATGTTTCCCCTTCCAAGATAAGCAACCTCAATTTGTTACAAAATCTTGGACATTTTTTGTAATATTGAGATATTAATTAATTCCGATGCTTTTAAACTTTACTAATCATCCATTTGAAACTTGGGATAGTGCACAGCAAGATGCTGCGATACAAGAATTTGATGAAGTAATTGATTTTCAATTCCTAATGGAATGAATAACTACAATTAACTTTATTTCATTGCCGATTTAAAACACTGTAATGCAAATTCTTTAGCGAGAGCTGTATTCACATTGTCTAATTTGTTTGGGTATTTTGTTATCAATTTTTCGAACATACACGAACAATAATCTTTCTTAAACTTTAATGGCATATCACTTAAAGAAGTTGAATTAACTCCAGCAATACATTCTCCCACCCATTGTTTTTTATCTTCAGCAGTCCAATTTTCTTGAGATGATACTACTGGATCTATATCATTAATTTGTGTTTCTGAATCAGTAATTGTGGACTCTTCATATGCGTTGTTGTCTTTATTTTCTTCTATTGATTCCGTTACCTCTGGAGCAGGCTCATTAGCGCTTTCCATTTCAGGCTTCTTCATACAATCCATCATTTCATTTCTAAATTGGACATATTCGTCATGTGGCGCGCCAATCAGATATTTTTCACATCTTTCTTGGTATTCGGGGTCATTTGAATTAGCACAGCCACAAGGGGTTACATTAGGTCCGCAAGAAGTAATCAATAAAATTGTTAAAATTACGCTGGAAAAAATCGGAATTCTTAGCATATCCAAAAGATTATTTTTATTAAAAATACAACTTACTTTTAAGTAAATGAATTCAAGAATGAAAAAAGATCCCTCTTTTGACCACTTTTTTTAATTCGGTAGAGTAAATTGTCAACTTGTCAATCGATTATTTTTGCTAATTTTTTCATGGATTTTTAATCGCAAAAACTGTTTAATATTATTCAAGAGTTATTAAATCTATCAAAATGACAATGAATTAAGATTTTAATGAGTTCTTTTGAATTGTAAAGTTGAGTTGTAATTCAAATCGATTCGTAAACAATCGTTTTGATCATCATAATCGTTGTGCTTTCAAAAGGCTTTTTCATCAAAAAAACATCAAATAAAGCCGAACTTATGTCAAACTATCTTTAAACCACAAAGGTGAAAAACGCAAAAGGAAGAGTATGTAATACACTAGAATATTAACCTCGAAATAGTTTAAATTTAAAAATTTAGCTAGCACTTTTAGTTCACGTACCACCCAGAAAAAAATCCGCACATCGAATGGCTGTTTTTTACTACTCCTCGGAATGGAAAATCTATTTTTTATGGCTTCGCTAACTAGAAATTGCACAACGATAACATACAACATGATTAGGCAAAAAAGCCCGATAAGAATATATCCGAGAACTACCATAGTTTATTTTTACCGAATATATCAGTTGTTACGGAAACCATCTCTAGCAAATCTCTTAATTTTTGTTAGGAATAGCGGAGAAAAAGAAATGGTGCTGTTCGAGCAGAACAAGTGCGTCAAGGAAATTTTGACGGCCGTTTTCAAACGAAAAATATACTGTCAAAAAAGGTGTATAATAGAAATCGGATTAAACGTGAAACCCCGTTATAAAGCGTTGAAACATGTTAAAAGCCGTTAAAAGCCGTTAAAAGCCGTTNNTTAAAAGCCGTTAAAAGCCGTTTGACAGAATTTTTTTTATAACTTTTGTAGTCAATTAAGAAACAACAGAATCTCACATGAAATTAACTAAAACAGAATTTGGTTTAATAATAATTCTCATTTCAATCTCATTTATTGGTTTTATGGTTAAGTTGCCTGCTGTTTTTAGACATCATGACCGTGAACTTCATTTTCTATTTTACCTTCTAACAGCCCTGTTTTTATATATGAATTTTGGCAAGAACAAATTGATTAACCATGTTATTATATTCATTTTATTACTGATTTTTGGAATTGGAATCGAGGCAATGCAAGAATTATCCAATCAAATTTTGAACAAGAAAATCCATGGGAATTTCGNNCGATCCGTTAGATGTGTTATTTAATGTGTTTGGACTTTTTGTAGCAACACTTTTTTGGGCAGTTTCCTATATAGTCAAAATGATTTTAGACAAACAAAAGAATACAAAATGAAAACAAGGGGTTGTTTGATTTGACTAAAGCCGAATGGAAAAGCGCGAGCGCACGTCCGCTGCGTCAAAGACTAACCCCACCATCTTTTTCACCTTCGTAATCGTATTCACATGGATACCCACAATTCTGGAGATTAGTCATCTTTTTTCGGTTCTTTTTTCGAACTTTCATATATCTTATAACCCCCGTAAGTAGCGAGTGCTAAGACACCTAAAGCTACTATTATGTGCCACTTTTGGATTTTAAAAGGAACAGTAGGTCGAGCAACTGAGTTCAATGGTGCTCCAAATAATTTCTCGATGTTGTTGTAGTCAAGCATTTTAATTTATTTTTTTGATTAATACTTCAGAGAATTCCACTCTGTAAATTCTATATGTTCCCATTTGAAGAAAATGGCAATTTAATTCAGGATTGATAGAAATTGTTTGTTTTATCTGATAGATTTTTCAACCTATCCTTTGAATTTGGTTTTTGAGNNTGAGATATAAATATACTTCCTCACTTCGTTGTTTCTCTCTTTCATAAACGGACAATGCGTCACCCATTTTAGATTTTACATGGGTATTCAAACTCTCTCTTAACACAGGTATTTTTTTGTTAATCCCACGTATAATTGGTTCGATTTTTCCTGTGGAGATGTATTTCGAAAAAAAAATAGTTCGAACCCTCGAACTAAATAAAGTGGTGTCTCTGGTTTTCAATACTGGTAAGGGTTTTGGAGAAATGAAAAAAGAAAAGCACACCGAATTCGGTGTGCTTACCCGTGGAGTGGAGTCGGAGGGGTTCGAACCCTCGTCCAAACAGTGAGTATTCCAGCTTTCTACATGCTTATTTCTTGATTGATTGTCGGTTGCAGCTCGGACAAGAACACCCAAAACTACAACGTAGGTTTTAAAATTTTACCGAAGCTTAAAACCATCACCTTGGCTAGCCCAATGAGATGAACTTCCGTATGGCAAACCGAATGGGCGGCAATCTACCGGAAGTACTTGTTCAACCTACTTTACTTCAGTCGAATTAAGCCCTATTAACATTCCGTTAATTAAGCAGCAAGTGCGTATGACGTATTGTCAATTATTGTTTGTGACATGAGATTATAGAGGAACACCACAACCCTCTGCATGCTGACACTTGACTACCGCTACCGCTGTCAAATCCAATGTCGACCCCAAAGAACGTTTGAACAAAGGTAACGCGATTTTATGAAAAGCTAATGCAAATCTTTAGAATCTAGGAATTGGTGGCTGTTTAGAACGATGGACACGAAATTTTACGTATTTTCTTTGCTTTTCTAAGGCATTTTAAGTTCATACCGAGAGAAACTTCATGCGATCCTCCAGATATTCCGCTTCCAAGTTTAGAAACCGTTAAATCATAAGAGTAACCTAACCTGAATTTCTCGAAGTTCACTCCAAATAATAAAATAAAGGCATCACGATTTCTATACCAAGCACCCACAGTAAATTCACCATACTTTATATAGGTTCCAATATTTAATTCTTGAAAACCATTCTGGTATTGGTAAATGATGTTTGGTGAAATACGCGTTGTGTTGGTGTAACGTCCGCGCTGACCAAGTTTAATTTCTGCACCGGCGTGACCAGTAATGCGCATCGGTAAGCGAGAAGTTCCTAAAATCATAGATTCGTCTGGACGATTTAAGTGATGGGCAGCAATACCAAAGTAATAGTTCTTCCCAAAACCTAAAGCGCCTGCAGAGACATCAAAGAAACCACGTCTGCCTGTTCCGCGAGGTACGTCACCTGTTTGGTAAATAAAACCTCTACGCGGATCAATCATATCACCAAAGGTTAATTTATCCCAATCAAGGAATTTCTGAAAATATGCTGCACGCATACCAAACATTAATGAAAACTTCCGCCACCTCAAGTGGTATGAATACACACCTCCAATCATCGACGTTTGAATAGTTGCTTGACCTTGCATATCGTGAAGTGCAATAATTCCCAAGCCTCCAGAGATGCTCTTAACATAGCTATCGTATGCAACGGCACTTGTAATGTAATTACCAGTTAACTGTGGCCATTGATTCCTGTAATTGGATACAATGCGAGGACAACCAGTCGATCCTGCCAATGCTGGATTCAAATAAATAGGATTTGAATAAAATTGCGTGAAGGATGGATCTTGTGCTTGTGCTTCCATGCATATGGCTAAGAATAATAGGACAATGATTGATTTCATACGGTGGTTATAAAGTGATATATCTTCTCGTTTTCTTACTTGTTTCTGTATTAATACGCAACATCAATTGGTGCGTAAAACGCGCTTGCGTAAATCGTTGTTGAATGCTTGTTTGTGCAATAATTCCAAAGTGTTTTGACTGATAGCCGATTTGTGCTGTTTGTTGCAAATGACCAACAGATCCGCCTAGTTTTAATCCGTAGATACTTGCACTGAAACCAACAAATGAACTTAAGGTTCCAGCTTTCCACGTAGAATAGACATAAGGTGCGAAAGATAGTCGTTGATTTTGAGATATGAATTGTGTTCCTGCAATACCGGAAACACGCATTTTAGCATGTTGGTAATCGTTTTCTTGATTCGAGAAAATGTCGTTGAAGTGACCGGTAATATTCTCAGCTTGCACGCCGACATAACCTCTTGATGAGTTAAGTGTAATACCTGCATCTAAATCGCGATACAATAAGTTACGACCAATACTCGCAGTTGTGTCGAAATTTATAAGTTGCTGCTCACCGGTTTGATATTCTACAAATTGATTGTTGTAGCTGGGGATTTTGTTTCCATCAACACGATAGTTTCCGAATTTAATTCGTGCCGCAGGTTCTAAGGACAAAGTTCTTGTAAGAGCAATTTTTGGCGATAATATCAAAGCACCGTCGTATTGCGTCAATGCTCCGTTACCAAAATAATGGTGGTTAAATTGTACTCCAACTCCCATGCGTGCTGAGCGTGAATAGCCATCAAGGGTAATTTGGTTACTGATTTTTTGTTGTTCGTTGGTTTCCATCCATCGTGCTGTAGCTGATTGCTGATAGCGGGTTTGCGAAATAGCTCCAATATTGGAAATCATCACATCCGCTTGATTCATTTCTGGTAAAGCATATGAAATATCTGGAATGTAAGCCAAACCTGTTGAGATTTTACTCAAGGCTCTGTAAATTGGCCTCATTTTAAAAGACCCCAAACTTATTTTGATAGTCTCTCGATTTGCCATTTCTTTGTTTTCATTGAGAACACTTTGATCGGCTTCATCAGTTAATAAAGCTGTTTTTTGGGCTAGTTGAGGTAGGGTAGAGGCTATGTTGCGTGTTTCAATTTCTTCCGAATTAGTAAGATATACAGGAAGTTCGTTCTTGTTTTCAGTCAACAAACTGATACTTTCTTCCGAAGACGTATTTGCAACTAATGCATCGCTTATATTTTCTTTAGAAATGATGTTTGTTGTGATTTCCTCAACTAAAGAATTTGCTTCATTAATTCTTAATCTTTCCTCAGCTTGATTCGTGAAAGAAGTTTTTTGACTATTTATTCGGTTCAAATTACCGAAACTTCCCGTTTCGTTGTTCTCTTCTTGTTTTGCTTCAATAACTTTTAATTTGTCAGTTTTGGTTTGACTTTTTGCATTTATTGCAGCCGAATTAATAGCTAGCGGTAGGGTTGAATTTTCAGAAGATGGATTTAGTGTGAATCGTTGAATAAACGGAGAAGCACTTAAGATCAACGCAAGCCCATAAAGTGCATATGCCATTTTGAAGCGTGACTCTTTTTTCAGTAGTTGTGGAATGCGGTCGAATTCTGTAGAAAAGGACGTATCGGCTTCAAAATTACTTTCTCCCCACGCGTGGAAATCCTCTACTAAATCTGGATGATCTTCTAGAAATGTTTCTAAGGCCTCTACTTGTTGTGGAGATAAATTTCCTTCGTAGAAGTCAAAAAACCATCGGTCGATATTTTCCCTTTCAGGATAAGTCATGCGAGTTCGTTCAATTGTGTTAACTGTTTTTTCATTTTCATGCGTGCTCTAAACAGATAGACCTTCACTTGAGAAGCAGAAATGTCTAGAATTTCGCCGATTTCATCGTACGAATAACCTTCTAAATCTCTGAGTAAAAGAATACTTTTTTGTAAAGGAGGAAGAATAGAAACAACATGTTGAATTACTTGCTTCGATTCGTAATAAGTTTGGTCATATGATCCTTTCTCATGAAGGGTCATATTGAATTCACATGAACGATTTTTTTTCTGAATGTAATTTAACATTGCATGATTCGCACATGTGAATAACCAAGCTTTTATTTTTCCTAACTCTACTTTTTCTCTGTTCATCCACAATTTTTCAAAAACATCTTGTACGATATCTTTAGCCTCCTCCTCATTTCTAAGGAAGTTAACAGAAAATCTCATCAGTGGAGTGCTGAATTGATTTACGGCGTTGTTGTACTCGTATGGTTTCAATTAAAAATGTTTGCAGTTAAAACAAATTGAACTAGTCAAAAGTTACACCTAAGGTAACTATTCTACGAATATACCAAACTGATGAAAATAATATACAACAAATGACTAAAACCGGTAGATGAATGATTATTTACAAGGACAATTTCCTTGAAGTTGTCTATTTTTCCATTGAATCCAATATTCTTGTAAATTTTCTTTCGTAATGTAGCGCTTGCTTACACGAAGAGAATTACAATGAACGCTGGTTCTGCCTGGTTTTTTTAGGTCTTCTAAACGTTTTTTTAGGTCCGGCTCATGATTCCAACCGCCTGAATGATCAAATGAGGTAAAGGCAGCACAAGCACTTTTCACACGAATCAATGGGATTTTCAAGGTATAATGCACGGAATCTTTATTGTCCATTCCTTTTGTTTTCATCACAATTCTTGATAAATCAACTTTTGAATATTTTCCTTCATTGAATAACTTTTTCAGCTGATCGCCTGTAATTCTTGCAGCATAATTTGAAAGCCGGTGAGCCGTATCGTTCATTTGTCCTTGGACGACAGCAAATTCCGGTCCTTTGTAGGAAAAGAAGAGGTAGTTCTCTTTAATCTCAGTTTTGACTTCAGCAACAAATGTTGGCGTATCATCTTTATAATCGTTAAGGGTTTCCTTTGCTTTACTTAACTGTACAGACTCTTTTTCTTCCGAAGATGAACAACTAAAAGAATAAACTACAATTAGAATACTAAAAATCGAAATTATCGTAGCCGTTTTTCGATAAAGCCTCATATTTTTCTTCGTTGAATTTATATAATAAAGAAGGCTTGTGTGGAACTCCTCTTTGTTTTTCTTTGAGCGCTGTTACGATACCTATTTTTTGAACTTTTCTTCTGAAATTTCTTTTGTCTAAAGGTTTATCCAAAATACTTTCGTATAGCTTGTGTAATTGACTAAGGGTAAACTTTTCAGGTAATAAGTTAAATCCGATGGGTTGAATTTTAATTTTTTGACGCAACTTATCTTTCGCAGCCTGTAAAATTTCAAAGTGATCGAAAGCCAATTCAAAAATCTCACTCACAGGAGCCCATCCCGCTGTTTTAGCGAAAGAAGAAGCATGTGGTGAGTAATCAGACATTTTCACTAATGAATAGTAGGCTACTGTAATTACGCGTGCTTCAGGTTCTGCCCGAATGGTTTGAAGCCACTCCCTGTCAGCATCTTTACAAATTCTATTTGGGTCTCCAAAGGCACCAACTTGTTCTAAATAGATGTCATTAATTCCTGCCAATTCATCCAAAACTCGATTCGCCGCTTGATCTAAAGTTTCATCGTTGTAAATCAAGTTTCCTGGCAATGCCAAGCGCGGACCATGTTGGGTTTGTTGCCCTCGATCGATGAGTAAAACGGTTAACTTTTCTAAATCAAAACCAAATATGACGCAATCAACAGATACGTTAGGATTTAATTCATGTGTTACTTTTTTTTGCATATTTGAATTCAAATTCGAATTTATGTTTTAAATTTGAAAGTGTTAAAATGACACGAAGTTAAATTAAACTCGTACAAATATATGTTTTTTGTAGTAGAAAGCGGTTCAACCAAGAGTGATTGGGTATTAATAGATAACAAAAATAACCAAACTTTTTATTCTACCATGGGGTTCAATCCCTATTTTCATTCCTCTGATTTGATTGAGTCGGAGTTAATGGGGCATGAAGAAATTTATAAATTAGCTCCAGAGGTGAAAGGTGTTTATTTCTATGGGGCTGGTTGTTCAAGTTCCCAAATGAATGAGATTGTAGCTGAAGGTTTACGCCGTGTATTTAAAAATGCGACTGTATTAGTAGAACATGATTTATTGGCTTGTGCCTACTCCACCTACCGAGGTGTTCCTGTTATTTCATGCATCATAGGTACAGGTTCAAATTCTTGTTATTTTGACGGGCAAAATTTATCGGAAGAAGTTCCAGCCTTGGGATATATTTTAGGTGACGAAGGAAGTGGTTCTTACTTTGGAAAACAACTGTTGGCAGCCTTCTTGTACCATAAATTATCCCCTGAAATTGAAAACGATTTTATATTAACCTATGGTTTGGATAAAGATGCTATAGTAGATAAAGTGTACCGAGAACCCAATGCCAATGTATTTATTGCATCGTTTATGCCATTTATATACAAGCATAAATCGGATGTGTTTATAAATAATATGGTCGTGGATGGCTTCAAACAATTTATCGATGTTCATGTCACATGCTATCCAAATTACGCTCAAACTGAAATCAATTTTGTTGGTTCAATTTCTGCTCTTTTTGAGGAAGAGTTGAAAGAAGCTGCTTCATCATTCGGGTTAACGGTTGGTGCAATAATCAGAAGACCAGTTGATGCCTTGGTAAATTACCACTTAAATTACATACTTAAAAACCAATTAACGAATCTATGAAAGCGATATCCTGTTTAGTAGTATTTTTCTCTTTTTTCTTTTCGTTTGGACAATTTAAAGTTCCGGAATGGTCGAAAAACGCTACTATTTATGAAGTGAATATTCGTCAATTCACACCTGAAGGAACGTTTAAAGCATTTGGGAAACATTTGCCACGACTAAAGGAAATGGGGGTCGATATAATTTGGCTTATGCCCATTCATCCGATAGGAGAGAAGAATAGGAAAGGAAGTCTCGGAAGTTATTATGCAGTTCGAAATTACGAAGAGGTGAATGCAGAATTTGGAAACTTAGGTGATTTTCAGCAACTAGTAAAAGATGCCCATGCGTTAGGAATGAAACTAATTATCGATTGGGTAGCCAATCACACTTCTCCTGACAACATTTGGGTAGATCAAGGTCACAAAGATTGGTATACGCTTGATTCAACAGGGAATTTACAACCGACAATCGGAACGGATTGGTGGGATGTTGCTGATTTAAATTACGATAATCGTGACATGAGAAAAGCTATGATCAATTCCATGAAGTTTTGGTTAACCAATGCTGATATTGATGGTTTTCGTTGTGATGTAGCAGGCTGGGTGCCAATGGACTTCTGGATAGAGGCGCGAAAAGAATTAGATGCTGTAAAACCTATTTTCTTTCTTGCAGAGTCGGAAGGTGCAGACCAACATCAAGCCTTTGATATGACCTACGGATGGGAATTACACCATGTTATGAACGACATCGCAAGAGGAAAAAAAACAACAGAAGATGTTTTATCCTATTTTAAAAAGAATAATTACAAACGATCAGATTATCGAATGCATTTTACATCTAATCATGATGAAAACTCATGGAATGGGACTGAAATGGAGCGAATGGGAGATGCTCGTTTTGCATTAGCAGTTTTTGCGGCTACTATCGAAGGAATGCCGCTTGTATATAACGGTCAAGAGACTTCTTTAGACAAGAGATTGAAATTTTTCGAGAAAGATACAATTGATTGGTTAAAGATGGATTTAGTAACTTTCTACACAAACCTACTTCAATTGAAAAGAAAAAATCCTGCTTTGTGGAACGGTGAATATGGTGCGCCAACTCTATTTCATACTGATGGAGCATCACCTATTTTAATTTATTCAAGAGAGAAAGGCGCAAATAAGGTGATTGTGTCGATAAATATGTCGGGTAAAGACGCTTCAACGAAAATTACAGATGCCAAATTATTTGGTAAATACAAAGAATTATTTAGCGGAGAAAAGCTTCGCGTTAAAAAAGATGTATCCCTTGATCTGGAGGCTTGGGGCTACCGCGTCTGGGTGAAGTAACATAAACTAAAACTATGCTAAAAGAAAAACCGAAATTGTCATTTTGGCAGATTTGGAACATGAGCTTTGGGTTCATGGGAATCCAGATGGGATTTGCTCTACAAAATGGAAATGCAAGTAGAATTCTTACAGATTTTGGAGCTAATGTAGAAAGCCTTTCCTGGTTTTGGCTTGTTGCTCCTTTGACAGGTATGATTATTCAACCCATTATTGGTTATTGGAGTGATCGAACATGGTCAAAATCATTCGGGAGAAGACGCCCTTTCTTTTTAGGGGGTGCAATTCTAGCTTGTACGGCATTGGTGCTGTTGCCAAATGCAGATAAGTATACAAGCATTTTTCCTGCTTTATTAGTTGGTGCTGGTTTTTTAATGTTAATGGATACATCCTTTAATATTTCGATGGAACCCTTTCGTGCTTTGGTTGCTGATAATTTACCGGAAAGTCAGAGTACTATTGGTTTTTCAATACAAACAGCCTTAATTGGAATAGGTGCGGTTGTTGGTTCATTTTTGCCATGGATTCTTGCGAATTGGTTTGGAGTCCCTAATAATTTACCAAATGTAAAGGTGCAGCCCAACGTAGTTTATTCATTTTATATAGGTGCGGTTGTTTTCATGGCAGCTATCCTTTGGACAGTTTTTAAGACAAAGGAATATTCGCCGCAAGAACGAATTGATATGGGCATCATTGAACCTGAAAAATTAAAAGAAAAATTTTCAATTCCAATGACTATGTGGAAATTGGGATTGATTCAATTCTTTTCATGGTTTGGGTTGTTTTGCATGTGGGTATATACCACAACGGCATTAAGGGAGCACACTTATGGGTTGCCAACAATTGATTCTCTGAAAGAAATTTTAAAGCATAATCCCTCAGATCAAGTCGCTTTGAGTCAATTAGCTTTGAGTGAAAACCTAGGAGATTGGGTGGGAATTTTATTCGGTATTTACAATGGTGTTTCTGCTATTTTCGCTCTATTAATTCCAATTATCGCCGCAAAAATCGGTAAATCTAAAACTCACATGTGTTCATTGATAATGGGAGGGATAGAATAAATATTAATGTAC
>DORI01000082.1 GCA_003512365.1 Crocinitomicaceae bacterium
AAAGCTGGAGACGTAAAAGATGCTTCTTTGAAAGCAGGACCTTCCTTAAGAGGTGTTGTTATCGATAAAAAGTTATTTTCGAGAGCTATCAAGGATAGAAAATCCAAAACTCAAGATAAACCAATTCTTGAAACTTTGGATGCTGAATACCAAAAAGACTTTGCAGAATTAAAAGAAAAGTTAGTGGATAAGTTGATGGTTATCCTTGGTGAGCATAAATCTTCTGGAGTTTACAATAACTTTAAGGAGGAATTGATTAAAAAAGGCACAAAATTCAATAATAAGGCTCTTTTTGCTTTGGATTACACTATTGTAAATCCATTGAATTGGACAGCTGACGAGAAAATTAATCAATTGATAAGTCGTGTGATTCACAACTTTAGCATTAAAGCAAATGATCTTTTAGGGAATTACAAACGACGAAAGTTTCATATTTCAGTGGGAGACGAATTGCCTGCGGGAATCGTAAAACTTGCAAAAGTTTATGTTGCCAAAAAGAGAAAATTAAAAGTTGGTGATAAAATGGCAGGTCGTCACGGGAACAAAGGTATTGTTGCAAATATCGTTCGTCAAGAAGATATGCCTTTCTTGGAAGACGGAACTCCGGTTGACATTGTCTTAAATCCATTAGGAGTGCCATCTCGTATGAACCTTGGACAAATTTATGAAACTGTGTTAGGTTGGGCCGGACAAAAATTAGGTGTTAAATTTGCTACCCCAATTTTTGATGGGGCAACGCCAGATGAGATTAATGATTGGACAGATAAGGCTGGAGTGCCTAGATCGGGTAAAACATACTTATATGACGGAGGTACTGGTGAAAGATTCCACCAAACAGCTACTGTAGGTGTAATTTACATGTTGAAGTTATCTCACATGGTAGACGATAAGATGCACGCGCGATCAATCGGTCCATACTCGCTTATTACTCAGCAACCATTGGGAGGAAAGGCACAATTTGGTGGACAACGATTTGGTGAGATGGAGGTTTGGGCACTTGAAGCATTCGGTGCATCCAATATCTTACAAGAAATCTTGACTGTTAAATCTGATGATGTAATGGGTAGAGCGAAAGCATACGAAGCGATAGTTAAAGGAGATAACATTCCTGAACCAGGTATTCCTGAATCATTTAATGTCCTCTTACACGAACTTCGCGGATTGTGTCTTAACGTATCAATGGATTAATAATTAGTAAAAACGAAATCATTCATAAAAAATGGCTTTAAAAAAAGAAACACCAAAAAAACAAAGTAGCTTCAATAAAATTACGATCTCGTTAGCTTCTCCGGAGGTTATTCTTGAGCAGTCAAGTGGAGAAGTATTGAAGCCAGAAACGATAAATTACAGAACATATAAACCGGAAAGAGATGGTTTATTCTGTGAGCGTATCTTCGGACCAGTTAAAGACTATGAGTGTCACTGTGGTAAATACAAAAGAATCCGATACAAAGGAATAGTTTGTGACCGATGCGGGGTAGAAGTTACCGAGAAAAAGGTAAGAAGAGAGCGTATGGGGCATATTTCTTTGGTTGTTCCAGTTGCTCATATTTGGTATTTTAGGTCATTGCCAAACAAAATTGGTTACTTACTTGGTTTACCAACTAAGAAATTAGATCAAATTATTTATTACGAGCGATATGTTGTAATAAATCCAGGATCTTCCTCTCAAATAGAAGGAGTGAATCTCAAGAAAATGGATTTCTTGACCGAAGAGGAATATTTAGATATTATCGACAATCCTTTATTAAAGGACAATCATTACCTTGAGGATAGTGATCCAAACAAGTTTGTTGCCAAAATGGGAGCTGAGGCTCTTCATGACTTGCTTAGAGATTTGAATCTTGAAAATCTTTCTTATGAATTAAGAGGTCAGGCAGAAAACGAAACATCAGTTCAACGTAAGAATGAAGCGTTAAAGCGATTACAAGTTGTAGAAGCAATGCGCGATTCGCAAACTAGAATTGAGAACAGACCAGAATGGATGGTGGTGAAAGTTGTTCCTGTTATTCCGCCTGAATTACGCCCATTAGTTCCATTAGATGGTGGAAGATTTGCAACTTCGGATTTAAATGATCTCTACAGAAGAGTAATTATTCGTAATAACCGTTTGAAAAGGTTAATCGAAATTAAGGCCCCTGAAGTAATTCTTCGTAACGAGAAAAGGATGCTTCAAGAATCTGTTGATTCCTTATTCGATAATTCAAGAAAATCAAGTGCTGTTAAGACAGAATCAAACAGAGCTTTAAAATCTCTTTCGGATTCATTAAAAGGTAAACAAGGACGTTTCCGTCAAAACTTACTTGGTAAAAGGGTTGACTACTCTGCCCGTTCTGTTATTGTCGTTGGTCCAGATTTAAAATTACACGAATGTGGTTTGCCGAAAGATATGGCAGCTGAATTATACAAACCGTTCATCATTCGAAAAATGATCGAAAGAGGAATTGTAAAAACAGTAAAATCAGCGAAGAAAATTGTTGATAGAAAAGAACCTGTTGTTTGGGATATTTTAGAAAATGTATTGAAAGGACACCCTGTTCTGTTGAACAGAGCCCCTACACTTCACCGCTTGGGTATTCAAGCATTCCAACCAAAATTAATTGAAGGAAAAGCAATTAGACTTCATCCATTGGTAACTACGGCGTTCAACGCGGATTTCGATGGTGACCAAATGGCTGTGCATTTACCACTAGGTAACGCTGCAATATTGGAAGCTCAGATGTTGATGTTGGCGTCGCATAATATTTTGAACCCTGCGAATGGTGCACCAATTGCCGTTCCTTCTCAGGACATGGTACTTGGATTATATTACATTACAAAAGGTAAAAAATCTACAGATACTGAGGTGGTTAAAGGAGAAGGAAGCACATTTTATTCGCCATATGAAGTTATAATTGCATATAATGAAGGTAAATTAGATCTTCATGCGCACATCAAGGTGAAAACGTATGATTTAAATCATATTGGTGAACCTGAATTGAAAATACTTGAGACAACTTGTGGTCGGGTATTATTCAACGAAAAGGTGCCGCGAAAAGTTGGTTTCATCAACGATGTAATGACTAAAAAGGCTCTTCGTGACATAATCGGCGAAGTATTGAAAATTTGTGGTACTTCACAAACAGCTCAGTTCTTAGATGATATTAAAAAACTAGGTTATGAGATGGCATTTAGAGGTGGTCTATCATTCAATTTGGACGACATCATTATTCCAAAAGAAAAAGAAGCCTTAGTATTAAAAGCTGAGAATGATGTTAAAGAAGTAATGATGAATTACAATATGGGTCTCATTACAAATAACGAACGTTATAATCAGATTATTGATATTTGGACACATACAAATTCTCGATTGACTCATACATTAATGGATCAATTGAAGAGTGATAAACAAGGTTTCAACTCAATATATATGATGTTCGATTCTGGAGCCCGTGGTTCGAAAGAACAAATTAGACAGCTTTCAGGAATGAGAGGATTGATGGCGAAACCGCAAAAGTCGGGAGCTTCAGTTCAAGAAATTATTGAGAATCCAATTTTATCTAACTTTAAGGAAGGTCTTTCCATTCTTGAGTATTTTATTTCTACTCACGGTGCGCGTAAAGGTCTTGCAGATACAGCACTTAAGACAGCAGATGCTGGTTACCTTACACGAAGATTGGTTGACGTTGCACAAGATGTTGTGATTAACTCTAATGATTGTGGAACCTTAAGAGGTATTGTAGCAACAGCACTTAAGAAAAGCGACGAAATCGTAGAGCCACTTTATGATAGAATTTTAGGAAGAACATCTGTTCACGATGTTTATTTCCCGGAATCCGATAATTTAATTGTTGCTTCAGGAGAATTAATTTCTGAAGATGTTGCCAAAGAAATAGAAAAAGCAGGGATTGAAGAAGTAGAAATACGTTCTGTATTGACATGCGAAATGAGAAGAGGAGTTTGTTCGAAGTGTTACGGAAGAAACCTTTCGAATCACCGTTTAGCCCAAATAGGTGACTCAGTTGGAGTTATCGCTGCTCAATCAATTGGTGAACCAGGAACTCAGTTGACCCTTCGTACGTTCCACGTGGGTGGTACGGCTTCGAACATCGCAGATATCTCCGATATGAAAGCGAAAGCGAACGGTAAATTAGAAATTGACGAATTAAGAACAATTGAGCGTAAGAATGCAGATGGCTCTGTTAAAACTATTGTAGTTGGACGTTCGGCAGAATTAAAAATCACAGATGAAAAAACAGGTGTGGTGGTCATGAATGCTAATGTGCCTTACGGTTCTGAGTTGATGGTTTCGGCAAATACTAAAATCAAAAAAGGCGATGTAATTTGTAAGTGGGATCCATACAATGCGCTAATTGTTTCAGAAGTAGCTGGTAAGGTGGTATTTGAGAGTATTCAAGAAAATATTACATATCGAGAAGAAATCGATGAGCAAACTGGATTTACTGAAAAGGTTATCATTGAAACCCGAGATAAAAAGAAATCTCCTGCTATTCATATTGTTGATGCAAAAACGAAAGAGGTATTGAGAGAGTATTCTTTACCTGTGAATGCGCACATTTCTGTTAACGAAGGAGATAAAATAGAAGCCGGTGAGACGCTAGTTAAGATCCCAAGAATGGCGGGTAAAACTGGAGATATTACAGGTGGTTTACCTCGTGTAACTGAATTATTTGAAGCACGGAATCCTTCCAATCCTGCGGTAGTTTCTGAAATTGATGGTACAGCTACTTTCGGGGTTATAAAGAGAGGTAACAGAGAGATTAAAATCACTTCTAAGTTAGGTGAAGTTAAAACTTATCTAGTGCCACTTTCAAAGCATATATTGGTACAGCAAAATGATTTCGTACGCGCAGGACAACCTCTTTCTGATGGTGCGATTACGCCGAATGACATTCTAAACATTGAAGGTCCAACGAAAGTACAAGAATATATCGTAAATGAAATCCAAGAAGTTTACCGACTTCAAGGGGTTAAAATCAACGATAAACATTTTGAAGTAATCGTTAGACAAATGATGTTAAAAGCTGAAATTATTGAAGCTGGAGATACTATGTTCCTTGAAGGACAATCAGTTCATAAAGCCGATATTATGGAAGCAAATGATGCATTGTTCGGAATGATGTTCGTAAAAGATGCAGGCGATTCTGATGAATTGAAGAAAGGTCAGTTGGTGTCTGTGAGAAGACTTAGAGATGAGAATTCGAAGTTGAAGAGAGAGGATAAAGCATTGGTTGAAGCTCGTGAAGCAATTCCAGCTACTTCCACTCCATTACTTCAAGGTATCACACGTGCGTCACTTCAAACACAATCGTTCATTTCTGCGGCTTCATTCCAGGAAACAACGAAAGTTCTGAACGAGGCTGCAATCTCAGGAAAAGAGGATCACCTATTAGGATTAAAAGAAAACGTAATTGTTGGACATTTAATACCAGCAGGTACAGGTGTGCGTAATTTCCAAAAGATGATTGTGGCATCGCAAGAGAAGTACGATGAAATGCTAGAAAACGCTTAATCAATCTAAATTTATAGGAAAAGGATGGTTTCGGCCATCCTTTTTTGTTTTTGCGTATTTTCTTTACCTATTTTTATGAAAAATTAGTTACTATGTTGGCACCTTTCAATTTACAAAAATGGATCGAAGAAAACAGGGATTTGTTAAAACCGCCTGTAGGAAATAAGAACCTTTATAAAGAAGCTGGAGATTTTATTGTAATGGTGGTGGGTGGACCAAACGCAAGAAAAGACTATCATTATAATGAAAGTGAAGAATTGTTTTATCAATTAGAAGGAGATATAACAGTTCGAATTCAGCACGAGGGAAAAGCCAAAGATATTCATATAAAAGAAGGAGAAATGTTTCTTCTTCCCGGTAATACACCGCACTCGCCAATTCGAGGGGAAAATACTGTGGGTTTAGTTATTGAAAAAGTCAGAAAGGGTACCGACTTAGTGGATGGTTTGATGTGGTTTTGCGAAAAATGCAATAACTCTCTTAAGTCTTACAGGTTCCCCCTTGAAAACATTGAAAAAGATTTTATTCCCCGATTTAAAGAATTTTATACTTCTTTAGAAATGAGATCCTGCAAAAAATGCGGTCATGTAATGGAGGCAGACGAAAGATTTGTCTAAATAAAAAGTAGAGTATTATTTACTGATGTAAACCCATTCGTAAATATTGTTGTTAATTGATTTTCTCAATTTTAGACGTTTATTTTTTAGTTCACGAATTTCGTAGTCAACCACCAAAGAACTCAACAGAGATTCGGTCATATATATTTTTCCTTGGTCATCCGAGAATGACCAAATACCATGTTTGTGTGTTGTTTGCAAT
>DORI01000273.1:0-3465 GCA_003512365.1 Crocinitomicaceae bacterium
TTCAGCAATACGTTCCATATTTCTACGAAAACGCATTGGATCCTTTTGTATGTTAACATCTCTTATTTCTGCAATAAATTGACAAAAAATGGATGGTTTTTCACTCAGATTGGTTACCATATTTACAATTTAGAAAATGATTTTGTGTAAACAGATTTCCCCGTTTTAATTCTAATAAGATAAGAACCCGAACGGAACATAGAAACATCGACAAAAGACTCAGCAAAATATTGAGATGCGTTCATGTCTTCTCGGTGAATAACGCGTCCGGATAAATCTACAATTTCTAATTCAGCATGATTATCCACCAATCCGGAAATTTCAATTGTCGTGTTACCTGAACTTGGATTTGGAAAAATACTTATATCGTGCTTTAACTCGTTTTCCTGAATATCCATGGTGAAACCAACTGAGAAATCATAACGATGATAATGCCCAAAATCTCCTGGGAAGAACTCTATATATGAGCCTCCTACTTGTCTCAATCGCATAGTGCCTGCTGTTTCTCCTTCTACTTGAGATGAGTACCAAAACGACAAACCATCGTGATCCGTATCTTCAATTATTATACTGTAACATCCTGGTGCCAAGTCAAACGTATCCTTGTATTGCGTTTGATTGGATAATTGCGTGCGTTCAAAGATAACATTACCAGCATGATCCACTAGACGGTAATTATTTTCACTTGCTTTATTGTTCGTTGACAACCAAACGAAGAATGGTCCATCAATTCTCTCTGGTGCTTCAAAATGTGCTTTTTTCAAACTATTCTGATTGTATTCATCGTTTCCATCCGTTCCATTAACATTATGAACAAATGCTCGAAAGGTTTTAGTACTGTCCCAATCGCTCCAAAAATTTAGATCATTTACAGGAATTTCGACGATCTCTTCCTGAAGAAATCCTAAATTTCCTGTCCAATTAACTGTTGCAAAAACACCGTATGTAATCCATGTTGTAATAGTACATGAAGTTAGTGGATTGGATCCTGTATTTTTCAAAATAATTCTTGGATTGGAACATGTTGGGTTCCATTTGCTGTAATATTCCCAATTATTCGGATTAAGAATATCTTGTATGGCCGCATCGTTCTGAAAATTTGGTGCAGAATAAGAAATCAAATCATATGCTGCAATGTAATTTCCTCCTGCTTGTCCAGGATCATTTGTTGGAACTTGATTAATGACATAATCCAATTCAACACTATCTCCAGGAGTAACAAAAGGTGTGAGTTCAAATTCATACTCTTTCACTCTATCACCAGGACACCAGCCTTCACGCGCATAGGGCCAAGTTCCTCCTTGTCCAATATTTGCATTATCACCACAGTCCGTTTCTTCCCAAATATTCCAATTGAAACGTGAAACGCCATCAACTTTAATTTGGTGACTATTGGGAACCCACTCACAACAAGCCAAATTTCCTACCTGTCCATGACCTGACATTCTCGTTTTAATTTTAAAGTTTTGCGAGGTATCTGCAAGGTGAATTTTCTTCGCTTGTAAATCAACGTCATTGGCCATATTCGCAAAACCATAGGACCTGAAATCCGACCAGATTGGTTCGCGCTTGTGCAAGTCTCTAGGCGGAATTCCCTCAATGAATGCGAATTTCAAATCAAGAAGTTCTTGCGTGTTGTGCGCCGCTAAATCTACGGTGTTTCGCAAGTAATCTTGGTAATCCGTTACGTCGTAAATCCAAGAAAATCCATTAGGTCCAAGGTCAAACTGTATTCCATAGGGAGTGATATAGCGAGCAATTTCAACATCCTTTACTAGCTCATACGGTGGGTTATAATAGGTTATCTGCTCATTCACTAATTGATTTGTTGCTACAAAAGGAACTTGTGCTAAAATTTGACCATTTTCATCGTATTGAATATTATTTCCTTGTTGAGTTCCAACGTAAACATTCGTTATTTCAAAATGTCTATTCATTGGTTGTTGCTCGAAAATTACCGTGCGTGGTTTTAATCTCTTTTCTTGAACGGAAACATTGGTAGCTGTTGAACTAACCGTACCTTGAAGTAGAGAAATAACTGGTTTTTCAGTTGAACTCTGAACTCCACAAATTGCAAGCTCATCAAAACGAATCATGTTATGTTCGGATGGCATTAACAAGTTGTCGTTTGCTGATTGATCAATCGCGTAATTTTCATTATCAAAATCATAGTATACAAGTAGATTATTCCAATTTGGATGGGTCGCATCAATTTTATTCAAATAATTGGCTTGTATTGTTGCGGAAGAAAGTGCAGAATTATAGAATCTAAACTCATCTATTTTACCTTTCCACTTTAAACCTTGGTCAACATTAGCACCTAAAATAAAACGATGGATATAACCAATATTTCGTGTTTTATTTGTCCCTGAATGCCACAAAGCACCGTTTTTATAGATGAACATTTCACCTGTACTTTGCTTTTTTACAAAAGCCCAATGGTTCCAAGTGTTATCCATTTCAGAAGCATCCATTGTTTTGTTAATTCGATCATAACCTGTTGAAATACCTGCATCGAAATAAACGTTGTTATCACTCCATGGCATATGAATATTCAATATGCGATTGTTAAGAGTGTCATAGGCTTCCAACAAAGTAGTGTTTGTTCCCGCTGTTCCATTACCTTTCGCCCAAAACTCTACGGTCATTTCTTGACCAACCGTAAAATCTGATAATTCTGTCATGGTATAATTCGTGCCTGATAAATTCAAATACCCATTTCTTTCAGGATAAGCTAAGGCCTGATTTCCAGCTATATTTTCCGTAGAAAAGATAAGTCCGTTTGTAGATGGCTCATCAGATGAATAATAAAAATCAATAATTAAATTACTTGTTCCGTCCCATGTAAAAGGTTGATAGAATAAAAATTCGTTCGTACCAACAATTAATGGATTTCCAATATTTCTTGTCCGATTATAGACTTCCAAAAAATCAGTCGTTTGGAAAGAAGTTAATGATATAGCTGTTGTTGCTTTGATTGAAATGCGCGGACTCAACAACTGACCATTTGAACCAATATTTAAGATTTCCAACATCATTCCTTGGATATCACCGGCTTGAATACCAGCGGCAGTTAATTCATTTGCCGTCAATAATTGCTGGAAGCGCGAACCTTTGCTAGCGGTATTAAAAATTATTGATGAACTGCTTGTTCCAATATTCAATGGAGATGAACTCAATCCAGTGGCGAGCCTCTCTTGTTCAATTCTTGTATAGGTATCAAAAATAGCATTCGGTACCGGAGTATAATCAATGGTTAAAGGACTCGCCCAATTAGCCAAAAAACGATTTCCAACTTTTTGCACAGAATCATATATTCCAGTGTGATCAAACACTCTTGTGTAGGTTAAATAATCCCATTCTCCACAATCGTATTGATCCCAGGTAGTTAACGGACTACATTTCAATTTATAATACATTAACACTTTTTCAAACCGTTTGGTATTTAATTCTTGAGGGAAATCA
>DORI01000273.1:3517-3750 GCA_003512365.1 Crocinitomicaceae bacterium
ATGGATAGAAAAAATAAAAAAAGGTAGTTCTTCATAATTACAGTTTGTAACAAAAGTACCTTAATTTATTCGAAATGAAAAGGGAATTTTAAGACATCAAGAGTGTAAGTGACATGCCTAATTTCTCACGAATTTCGGTTCTGTCAATGATATAATCTAAGAATCCATGTTCTAATAAAAACTCAGACGTTTGAAAACCATCACATTTGATTCAATTACAACGCGAAGGGCAA
>DORI01000051.1:0-5107 GCA_003512365.1 Crocinitomicaceae bacterium
TATTCAGATATTGAACCCAATCTACTTCTTCATGTCGAAGATGTTTTATTGAATCGTAGATCCGATGCTACCGAACGTTTACTTGAATTTGCAGAAACAGTAAAAGGTGAAGTTATCAAAAAAGAAGCAGACCTAACTTGGAGAAAATTACCCGTTGCTGAAAGATTAAGTCATGCACTTGTAAAAGGTTTGGTTGAATTCATTGACGAAGATGTTGAAGAATGCAGGCATTTGTTTTCGCGTCCAATCGAGGTAATTGAAGGTCCACTCATGGATGGAATGAATGTGGTAGGAGATTTGTTTGGAAGCGGAAAAATGTTCTTGCCACAAGTTGTGAAATCAGCTCGTGTAATGAAAAAAGCGGTTGCTTATTTACTCCCATACATTGAAGCGGAAAAGGATGGAAAATCTTCATCAGCGGGAAAAATTCNNTTAAAGGCGACGTACACGATATTGGAAAAAACATTGTTGGTGTTGTTCTGGGTTGTAATAATTACGAAGTTATAGATCTTGGCGTAATGGTTCCGGCGGATAAGATCATTAAAGCCGCAATTGAAGAAAATGTTGATGTAATCGGACTTAGTGGATTAATTACTCCTTCTCTTGATGAAATGGTACACGTGGCCAAAGAAATGGAGCGGGCAGGATTAAATATTCCGCTACTCATTGGCGGCGCTACCACCTCAAAAGTACATACCGCTGTAAAAATAGAAGAACATTACAAGAAAGGTCAAACCGTTCATGTGCTGGACGCATCTCGATCAGTTACTGTTGTTGAAAGTTTACTTGGTCAGAGAAAAGATAATTTCGTTCGTGAACTCAAAGCAGATTATGAGAAAATTCGTTCGCATCATGCGAAACATAGGGCAGCCAAAGAACTATTAGATTTAAATACAGCTCGGAAAAATAAATTAACATTAGCGTTTAACGATTCTACCATAACGGCACCGCAATTTCTAGGAACAAAAACCTTGAAGCAGATTGACCTTTCGGAGATTGCCAATTTCATTGACTGGACACCATTCTTTCAAACCTGGGAATTACACGGTAAATTTCCAGCCATTCTTGAAGATGAAATTGTGGGGGTGGAAGCATCTAAATTGTATAAAGATGCACAAGAGATGCTACAAATGATTATTTCGGAAAAATGGCTTGAAGCACGCGCTTGTTTTGGCTTATTTCCTGCAAATTCTGTTGGAGATGATATTGAGATCTACAATCCTCAAAATCATGCTGAGGTACTTGGTGTTCAGCGAACCTTACGTCAGCAAACAAAGAAAGCAGAAGGCCAACCGAACCTTGCCCTTGCTGATTTCATTGCTCCAAAATCCTCAGGAGTTACAGACTACATTGGTGCGTTTGTGGTGTCCGCTGGTTTTGGTATTGACACGCTAATTGAAGCCTATGAAGCACAACACGATGACTACAACTCTATTCTTTTGAAAGCACTAGCAGATCGGTTGGCGGAAGCATTAGCCGAATACTTGCACATGGAAATACGTTGTAAATATTGGGGTTACGCCCAAACTGAAGTGTTGTCAAATGAAGAATTAATTGCTGAAAATTACAGAGGAATTAGACCTGCTCCCGGTTATCCTGCTTGTCCCGACCATCAAGAAAAAATCGGATTATTCAACCTTTTAAATGCAACTCAAAACATTGAGGTAAGTTTAACAGAAAATTTAGCCATGTTTCCAACAGCCGCGGTTAGTGGATGGTATTTTGCTCATCCTGATGCCAAGTATTTTGGACTAGGAAAAATTACGGAGGAACAAGTGATAGATATTTGTAATAGAAAAAATTTAGATCCAAAAGAAAATCAAAGATGGTATTCTAGTATGTTACATTAACTTAAATGTTTCAACAAAATATTGATTGCTTAATAAAAATTACTAGTATGTTAGAAATTCTGCAACTATTCTAGGTAAATATTCGTCGTTGTATTATTTTTGTCACTTATCATTAATTATGGGATCATTCAAAAATTTTATCTTCTTTCAATTTGTCCTTTTCGCTATATTGGGAACACATGCTCAATCTCCTGTTGCAAATTTTACTACGAATCCTACTTCGGCATGTGTAAATACAATAATATCCTTTACGAGTACATCTAGTGCGAATGGTGGAGCGGCAATAACTAATTACATTTGGGATTTTGGTGATGGAACAACTGGATCTGGAGCAACAACCTCTCACACATATTCAAATTCTGGCACATATACTATAACATTGGTTGTAACTAATGCTAATGGTGTAGCTGATGCAGAAGTGAAACCAAATCATGTAACAATTCTTTCTTCACCTAATTCAAGTTTCGATGTAAATGGCCTTGGTTGCACTCTTCCACTGACTGTTTCGTTCACTAATTCGAGTACTTCAGGACCAAATATTTCTTCGCTTTGGAATTTCGGTAACACTCAAACTTCTACCCTCACAACCCCCCCCTCACAAACATATTCTAATTCAGGCAACTATTCTATTTCCCTTATAACAACGAACACAACTTCAGGTTGCTCTGATACACTCATAGAAAATATTTTCATTTCAAATTTTCAAACTTCTTTTAGTACATCTTCCACTATTTGTGCCGGACAAACTGTTAATTTTTCCGACAACTCAACGGCAGGTGCTAATCAATGGTCGTGGAATTTTGGAGGATTGGGCACAAGTAACTCTCAAAATCCAAGTTTTACATTCAACACCCCGGGAAACTACGTTATTCAATTAACTTCACAAAACACAACTTCAGGTTGTACAGGTAGTTACAGTCAAAATATAACTGTAGAAGCTGTTCCTCAGCCAAGTTTTTCCGCGAACCCTGTGATAAATTGTGCCCCATCCAATGTAACGTTCAATAACCTTTCTCCTAACGGGGTTAGTTACTCATGGGACTTTGGAGATATAACATCCGCCAATAACTCGTCCACACTAAATTCTCCTTCACACACATACAATAATAATGGGACTTATGATGTAACTCTTACAATGACATCTGTGAATGGTTGTACTGGTTCGGTAACAATACCTGGCTTGATCACTGTAATAGATTTAGTTCCAATTTTTAGTGGCACTCCAACAGGTGGTTGTGATCCATTAACTGTTCTATTTAATAATCCTGAACAAACACCATATCCAGGAAATCCTATAACCACTTGGGAATGGAGTTTTCCTGGTGGAACACCTAGTACATGGACCGGTCAGACTCCACCATATGTTGAATATGGTGTAGGGGTTTACGATGTTTCTTTAACCCTTACCACTCAAAATGGTTGTACAGGAACTACCACCTTAGAAGATTATATTAAAGTAGGTGAGATATTGGATATGGGCTTCACGGTTGATACAACCATTAATTGTATTAAAACAGACTTTGATTTCACATCGTTTGTAGTGACGAATCCATCATTTCCTGATTCTTCAGAAATATCCTATTATTGGGATTTTGTAGAGGGGACGTCAAATGATCAAAATCCAAGCTATCAGTTCACATCTGATACTGGTTTTTTTGATGTTCAACTCGTGATCGATTTCAGAGGTTGTAAGGATACTGTTGTAATGCAAGATATGGTATACATTTTAGCACCTATTGCTAATTTTGCACCTCAAACCACTCTGTTTTGTAATCAAAACCTTCCTGTTCTTGATAATTTCACCGACTTATCCACCCACGGAGAAACTACGGATGATATTTTTATGACATGGGAATGGGGGGACAATTCACCATATGTGTCTTTTGATGACCCGCAATTAGACGATTCTGACGCTGGGAATACGAGTCACACTTTTTCTAATTACGGAAGCTACACCGTACAACAAGTTATTCACAATTATACTACAGGCTGCAGTGACAGTATTACGAATATCGTAAATATTTCTACAGTAACTGCTAATTTTACCTATTCAAATGATTCTATCTGTCAGGGCGACTCACTAGGAATGTACGACAATAGTATTACTTGGATGGATTTGCCTACACCTCATCCTCTTGTTTCTTGGGAATTTAATATGGGAAATAATCCGCCTGGAATTGTAAATATGGGAGATACGGCCTATTATTCATATACTGCACCTTTTTTTGGTATACAGAATTATGTGATTACCTTAACAGCCACAAATAGTGTAGGCTGTTCAGACCAAGCAACGCTTCCTATAAGTGTTTTACCTAACCCTTTCCCTGTATTGTCACTGAATCCAGATCCAACAGTTGGATGTGCACCATTTTTAGTTTCACTGACAAATGGTTCTATTCCCTTTAGTGGAATACCGATTGATTATTACACCTATTCATACAATAACCAAACTGATACTATTGATTATATTCCGTATACTCCCCCTGGACAAAATCCAAATACATTAAATTTAATTTTTTATAACGAAGGCAATAATTTTGTCGAAATGACTGTGGTTGATCAATTTGGATGTACATCTAATAGCACATCTAATTCCATTACCATAACAAAACCTTTTGCAAGTTTTTCTTTAGATAATATAATTTGTAACGGAGATTCACTTACCACAATTAATACGTCAACCGGTGCGGGTACATTATCGTATCAATGGTATACAGATAATCCCAATACTTCATCAGCTGTATCCAATACATTGAATGCCGAAACTGTCTACGAAGCAAATAATGTTGTTTTTGGACAAACGACTGATGTTACTCCAATTTATTTGATTGTAGCAGATTCTAATGGATGTAAAGATACTGTGAGCAATTTATTAAGTATTTCAATTCCTTGGGCCGTTCCGCAATTTTCGTTTTCCGGTTCTGCAATTGGACCCAATGGTGAATATGTTTGTCCTCCTCTTTTTGGCAGTTACACTGACTCCTCCTTTTCTTCCACCACAATCACAAATTGGCAATGGAATTTTGGCAACAATATTTCGTCGACTTTAGAAAATCCAAGCACAACATTCGTTTATCCTGGAATTTATAATTTATCGTTGATAGTTACTGACGCTAATGGGTGTACTGATGACTCTACAATTACGGGATATGTTACCATTGATGGTCCAAGTGGAAATCCTGATTGGTTACAACAAGCCGGAGGGTGTGTTCAAGGAGCACAATTTTTCATAACTAATGCACAAAATATTTCAAGCA
>DORI01000051.1:5176-5362 GCA_003512365.1 Crocinitomicaceae bacterium
CTTGTATGATGATACTGGATGTGAAGTGTATTATCCACTTGATACTATTACAATAATTGAAGATGGGCTAACTGCCCTGTTTACTGCATCGCCTAATCCCGCTGATCAGAATCAATTAATCACTTTTACGGATGCTTCTTCATCAACTCAGTCAAATATTGTCTCTTGGATTTGGGATTTTGGAAC
>DORI01000051.1:5409-7410 GCA_003512365.1 Crocinitomicaceae bacterium
CTTGGATTTGGGATTTTGGAACAAACTTCGTTGCAAGTGGGTCGAATATTAGCCAAAGTTATAGTTATCCTAACTCAGGGCCTTACCCTGTAACACTCACTGTTATTGATGCAATCGGATGTCAAGATGATTATACCTTGATTGTAAATATCAAAGATCCAGAGATTCCAATTCCCAATGTGATCACGCTGAATGAAGACAATACTAATGAACTTTTCTTATTGCCTTTTGACGGTTTTTTAGATTTCGAAATAGTTATCATTAACCGTTGGGGTAATACAATTCATAAAGGGTCGAAAGATGTTATCAATCCACTTTTGCTTTGGGATGGAAGAGTAGATTCCACGGGTGATTTGGCAGAGGACGGAGTTTATTTCTGGCATTTAAAAGGAAAAATGCTCGGAGGTACACTTGTGGATAAACATGGAAATGTGACCGTATTAGAATCAGGTCAATAAATTATTCTTCTTGGGATTCGAAATTTTCATCCACTAATAATTCATTGGAAAGCGCTGCGGAAACGGCAAGTTCATCGCAGCGTTCATTTTCGGGATGACCTGCATGACCTTTTAACCAAGTAAATTGGAGTTTAAACTTCGCATGAATGGCCAAATAGCGCCGCCATAAATCTTCATTTTTTTTACCTTTAAAGTTTTTCTTTTGCCAATCAAAAACCCAACCTTTTGTTATGGAATCAATTACATACTTCGAGTCGCTTTGAATACATACTAAATACTTATTTGTAGTGAGGTGCTCAAGACCTACAATTACAGCTAACAATTCCATTCTATTATTGGTGGTTCTACGAAAACCTTGACTTAGTTCTTTTCGTTTTCCTTGAAATTCTAAAATTACCCCGTAGCCTCCTGGTCCAGGGTTACCCCTCGATGAACCGTCCGTATATATATTTACATTAGACACTACTTTTTAAGTCTATTCGGATTTTGTGTAAGAAAACTGACCCAACCCTTCCCTTTTGCTTTGTTGTGCTCTCCCACTCCTTTTGAAAAATAATGGCAAACAGCTACTGCCAAACCATCGGTTGCATCCAAATATTTAGGCATTTCGGGAAAATTCAACAATGTTTGAAGCATTGCTGCAACTTGTTCTTTGGATGCGCTTCCACTACCTGTTATTGCTTGCTTTACTCGTCTCGGGGAATATTCTTCAAAGGGAATGTTGTGATTCAAACAAGAGGCAATTGCGACTCCCTGTGCTCTTCCAAGTTTTAACATCGACTGTACGTTTTTACCAAAAAATGGCGCTTCTATTGCCATTTCATCCGGTTTGTATTCAGAGATTACGCCGTTTAATCTTTCCAAAATACGTTTTAGTTTATCGGGTTGATTGGCTAATTTATTCAACTGAATAATACCAAAATTTAATAAACTTAATTTATTATCCTGCACATGAATTAATCCGTAACCCATTACAGTTGTCCCTGGATCGATTCCTAAAATCACTTTGTCTTTAGATGACTTTTGCACAATGTAAAACTAACAAATAAAGTGCTTTATGTGGCATTTCTTACCGTTCAGGAATATGTTATCTTTGTTACCTAACGATGAACAAGCGATTTCAACTAAAATATAGTCTCCTTTTATTTAAATTATTGCTTTTTCTTGGGTTTATTTACCTTTTTCAAGATAAAGTGATTTCACATGGTGTTAGTTATGAAATTACACGCATCCATTATACTTACCTCTTAGTGCTCTTACCACTTATTTTTTTTAACTGGTATTTGGAATATCTCAAGTGGAAGATAATTACTGACGTCAACAAACTTACGGATACCAGAATCAATCAAAACGCTTTTTTTGCAGGAATGCTCGGTTCTTTTCTTACCCCCTCAATCGCAGGAAATTTTTTAGGAAGAATTTGGTATTATCCCACTGCTTTACGTTGGAAAATTTCAATTCATTCGAGTTTAGCGAACTTTTCTCAAACCCTTGTTGCAATTTGTATTGGATTTCTTTTTCTGGTAACTTCTCCGCAGCAAGA
>DORI01000031.1:0-3029 GCA_003512365.1 Crocinitomicaceae bacterium
CCATCAAGTATAAAATTCCTGTGTTGATGTTAGTTCCAAACGTATGTTCGTCTGCTTCAGAACCTTGCTCTGCTAACAATTTACATTGCGAGCATCCTTGTGCATATAGCTTTTGACCAACTATCATGAGCGCACAAAACAAAACTAAAACCTTATACTTCATGGTGTATTTTTACGTTACAAAATTAAAGAATATCGGCATGCAATACAAAATAACTAATTTCGCACTATGAGAATATTTCTCCTTTTAATGCTTAGCTTATATGTTGCGGCTTGTTCAACAAATGAAGAAGCGACAACTAAATCACAAACACCCGTCGATCAATTAAGTTCTTCTGCGCTGGATAGTTTAATAAAACTATATCCTGATTCAATTGAATTATTCATCAAGCGCGCGAATGTTCGCCTGGCAAATGTCTTTGGTGCCAACGGTTACGATCCTTTTGTAGAGGATGCTGCTCGGGCATTTAAGTTAGACAGTAACCGTGTAGATGTTCGTTTGCTTTATGCCAAAGCTTTGTTGTATAGCCCCCACAAAATAGCCGCGGATAAAATAAATTCGAAACGAATTTTTCAATCTGTTTTGGCTAAAGACTCCACTAATGTGGAAGCACTTGTTGGAATGGCAAATCACTACGGGATTGACCAAAATGTTGAGGAAGCCTTCAAATTCATCAACAAAGCCTTGCGCATTAATCCAAAATACCGCGATGCTTATGTATTAAAAGGAAGTATTTACCGATTGTTAGAAAATTACACGATGATGCTTTCGTCCTATGAAACAGCTATTTCTCTCGATCCAAAATACTTGGAAGGTTATTTTTTCATTGGTTCCTACTACGAATGGAAGAATGACCCCAAGTGCATTGAGTATTATACTTCAGCGTACAACATAAATCCTAAAGATCCTGATGTGATTTACCCTCTCGCCTATGCCTATGAAAAATTCAGTAAAGAGCCTGAAGCCATGAAGTATTACAGACAAATGGCAAAAGCTGATAGTAGTTATTTTCTTGCTTATTTTCATATTGGAAGTTTGAAACAGTTCACCTATAACGAAACGGACAGCGCTTTTTATTACTACGATTTAGCCTTGAAGTATCAACCTAACCATGTTGAATCACTCCACAACAAAGGTCTTTTATACGAGCAAATTAAAGACCCAACAAATGCGCTTTTTACTTATGCGAAAGCCTTGAAAATAAATCCGGAATTTGCACCAACAAAAGCTCGGGTGAAAGAACTAAAAGGAGCCGCCCTGCGCACGATTAAATGAGAAAGTCAGACATTATCAGCAACCTGTTAGGCGATATTCTTTTGCCTCTTATGGGATTTTTGTTTTGGGACTGGGGCTTTTATTTTATTCTTTTGTTTTTCTTATTGGATCAATTGGCAAGGGTAGTTTTTTTGCCGCTGCGATTGAAAAAACTTCAAGTAAAACCGAGTACAGCAAATCAGTTTTTTTTAAGAAGCCTGGTTTGGTTTATTGTTGAGCTTGTCATTGTTCACTGTTGCGTGTACTTGCAGCAGCCTTCTATTGATTTTCAACGCGAGTTTACGGCTTTCTGGACCTATGAAGAAATTGGGTTTCAGCAGGGGTGGTTGTTAGTGCCGTTGTTGGTATTGAATGAATGGATGCGGATTACACAAGAAGAAAAACAAAGACTCCCTCATGCCTACCGCGTTGCCGTTTTGCAGAAACAACAAGTGAACGCTTATTTGCGCATGGGATTTTTTGCCGTGGCCAATGGGTTGCTCGTCTTTGTAATACTACCTGAAGCAGCACTTACTGTTGGGTTTCTAGGATTTTTAACGCTTTTGGTGTTTTATCCGAAGGTGAAATAATCAATACGTCACTCCTTCGATTTGTTTTGTTTTAGCAAAGCAGCGTATTCTTTCAATAAATCATTCTGATCCTCAAGATGTTGAATTTTTTCTTCCATTTCCTGATAGGTGGTACTGTAATGTCTAAAAAAATCATACTCCAACACCTCTGAAATCTTAGCTAGTAAATCGGTATCAATACTTTTTCTTGAAAAAATGGAATAAATATTTTCTCTGGATTTGTTGATGCGCTTTGCAAATTCAGTCACCGTAATTCCTTTGTTAGCCAAAACTGTTTTTATCAATTCACCAATATTGATTTCTTGCATATAGCAAAATTCCACTTTGCCGTGTGATATTCATAAACATATATGTTGGTTTATATTTACATATTCGTTTGTTTTATTTAACATTATTTGTAATTTTGAATTAGTTGATAAAAGAAACATCCGCGGAATCCGAAAAGCGTAAAGAGTAGGAGCATTAAAATTTTAAAAATGAAAAACTATTTTCTCACTTTAGTTATTTATCCATTATTGTTTGCCACAATTTCATCTTGTAATAACAATAAAAAAGAGGAAAAAAATACAAATAACACTAATTCTCAAGAAAATATTAACGCTCTAACAGAGGATAAAATTGCGTACTCAGGATCAGGTAAAACATTTAAAAATGGATTTTATCATTTACAATTTAAAGATGATCACACTTTACTTGTATACCAATCAAGTGGTGGAGCTACACGGGGCTGCACAGCTGAAGGAATATGGAAAATTGAAAATTCAATATTAAACATTAAAATAAAAGTTAGCTATTGCGGATCTAATGATTACTCTGAGTTAAATGGAAATTACACATATTCAGCTCGTAGAAAGGAGACAAATAATAAAATTGTGGAAACAATACAGGGTCCATCTAAGTCATTTTATCATGATTAATTACGATATAAAAATTTTAAAATTAGATAATTATAAATCAAATGAAATTAATTGAAAAATATAAAATTCCCGAAGAAGACCTTTATATTCTAGCCGTAATTGAATCTAAAAAATTATCATCCAGTTTTTTCCAAAAGGAGAAATTGAAATCCCATTCCTTGGGTGTCCTTAAGAAATATAATGTGAAGTTTTTAGATCTAGGCCCATTGCTTGATGAGATTAGAATTGGAAAATACGACCAATCGCAAGAATTAATTGAAAAATATG
>DORI01000031.1:3123-3632 GCA_003512365.1 Crocinitomicaceae bacterium
TTGGTGTTGGTGTTTTTGTATTGATTTTCAAGGCTTGTGGTCCTGATAAAATAACCGGAACGTCAGATAAATCATACTTGGAAATGGTAGTGGAAGTGGGTTGCACATCCTCAAATAGTGATGACAAAAAAGAAGATATCTTCAGAGAACAGTATAAAAATAAATGGATGACTTTTGTTGGCGTAGTTGAGGGAATTGACGGAGACGTTCTATCCATAAATTGCGATATGCAAGGTATTTCTGATGTCAGAATTGAATTTGATGATGAAAAATCAATATACGAGATTAAAAAAGGGACTTTAATTAAGGTGAAATTTGCCATGAGAAAAATAGGTGGTTGTATCGAATCCTTTCAAGGAGACAAAGGAGAAATCGTTCAAAAAGATTTGAGCATGAGCGAAATGCAAAATGAGATGTTTAAAAAATAACGAGAACCTTAACCTAAATTATTCAATAAATTCCCCGCATTTTCCTTTCTTGACACGTGATTCTGACTATTCCATACAAAA
>DORI01000117.1 GCA_003512365.1 Crocinitomicaceae bacterium
TCAACACCATATCCTTTCCATTTTATAGTAAATCCCTTCAATTTAAATGCTTCTTCAATAAACTCTTTTATCGAATGCATTTCTCCTGTTGCCAATACAAAATCTTCAGGTGTATCATGTTGTAGAATTCTCCACATTCCTTCTACATAATCTTTCGCACTTCCCCAATCTCTTAAACTATCTAAATTCCCCATTATCAATTTATCAGTTTCCCCTTTCAAAATTTTGTTAAGTCCTAATGTTATTTTTCNNTTGTTACGAAATTATGTCCTCTTCTAGTCCCCTCGTGATTAAACAGAATACCATTGCATGCAAATATTCCATAACTTTCTCTATAATTCTTTACAATCCAGTAAGAATATAATTTTGCGACTCCATAAGGTGACCTAGGATAAAATGGGGTTGTTTCTTTTTGTGGAACTTCTTGCACTAATCCATATAATTCACTTGTACTTGCTTGATAAAATCGAGTTATATCTTTCAAATTATTATTTATAATTGCTTCTAATAATTTCAATACACCAAAAGCATCACTATCTGCTGTATATTCTGGCATTTCAAATGATATTTTAACATGAGATTGGGCAGCTAAATTATAAATTTCATCTGGTTTATAAGTTGACAACAAACGATAAAAACAACTTGAATCTGTTAAGTTTCCATATTCAAGTTTGAAATTTGGATGATTAAATAATTCAAGTTCATCTAAGCGATCTGTGTTGATAAGAGATGTTCTTCTCTTAACACCAATCACTTTGTAACCTTTATTAATTAATAACTTTGATAGATATGAGCCATCCTGACCTGTAACACCCGTTATAAATGCTGTTTTTGACATTCAATTAAATCTCGGTAGTATTTGTAAGTTTTTTCAAAACCAGTGTATAAATCAGTTTTTGGATGCCACCCAAGCTTGGTTTGTTCGGCAACATCAACAACTTTTTGTTTCATTCCTTCTGGTTTTGATAAGTCGAAAACAAACTCACCTTTTGCATCAAGAGCTTTTTTAGCTGTTTCATAATATTCCAAAATAGAATATTGTACTCCACTTCCAACATTCAGAATGTTAGGTACCCTGTCAAAATTATCAGCAGCAAAATATATGAAATCTGCTAAGTCTTCAGCAAATAATGATTCTCTTTTAACTGTTCCTGATCCCCATATCTCTATAGGAGTATCATTGTTTTTCTTTGATTCATAAACTTTTCTAACAATTGCCGGAATCATATGTGAGTTCACGGGATGAAAATTATCCCAGTAACCGTACAAATTACATGGTATAAATGACTTGTAACTATAGCCAATACTACAAGCAGCCAAGCAAAGTTTTGCTACAGCATTTTTTGCTATGGCGTAACCTTCATTTGTTGGTTCCAATTCGCCAGTAAGAAGATCTTGTTCTCTTAAAGGATTTAATGCGTTTCTTGGATACATACAAGAGCTACCAAGATTGATAAGCTTTTTAACTCCTGATTCCTTAGCAGCATGAACTACATTCATACCCATTGTTAGATTCTCATAAAGGAACCCATATGGGTCTGCCATGTTTGCACTGATACCACCAACTTTACCAGCAGCATGAATTACCAAATCTGGTTTTGTTGATTGCATAAATTCCTTTATGGAATTATAATCAAGTAAATTTACTTGGTTTCTAGTCGGAGCTATTAAATTGCTACAATTCTCAGCCTGAGAATGATTTATTAGGTTCTTACCAACCATTCCCGTGCCACCTGTTATTAGTATTGTGTTTAACATATTGTCAACAACCATTCATGTTCAAACAAGTCAATTAAGCTGTTTGGTTTAAAAACGTTTTGTAATTCTTCTTCTGTGTAAGTAATCATTAATTTTTTATTGTTAGCTCCACGTTCTTTTCCATATTTTCTTGCTGTAATCCATATTTTGCCATTTTCTCTCAAATGAAATTTGACTTTTTGAATTTCTTTCAAATAAAAATCTTTACATAGTGCTATGTCTTGACTAAAAGCATAGGATATAGTTCCAATNNACGTAGATGTTTCACTTGTAAACATCCAATCGCTATGTTTTTCTTTAGCGTATTGGATTGTTTCTTCTCGGATATCATAACCATGATATAATTTTGGAATACGTTTTTCATCTTTGAACCATTGACAAAGATTACCGGGACCGCAACCATAATCTAATATCGATATATCTTCAATTTTTACGTTTTCAAATATTGTTTGAAATCGTTTTTGAGATGAAATAAAGCTATAATCACTACTCTTTGAATCTGTGTAAAAAGAATCTATGCGGATTTTCATTCGGCATAGCTTATATAAAACCAGATCAAGAGTATGAATATCTTTCTGTTTTTTTAATCAAACCACACCGAAATTTTCATACAACTTATATGGTCGATTCAATTTAGCAGACACTTCAATAAGCATGTCTTTTTCTGCCTTGCGCCAAGTATCATCAATTAAAATTGGTACGTCTGTTTTAAAGAGATCTAAGTTATGTAGAAAGCCCCATCGATTTCCTTCTCCTGTTGGTCCATCCACAAGTATACAATCATATTCTTTTGGAAGTTCTTCTTCTAAAGCTTTACGATAATACCAATTTATGCTGGTATCAATTGGAGCATAAATGTAAGTGCTTTGATAAATGTTTAAAAATTGTGATTTATCTTCTACTGAATAAAGTTTATATTTGCTTGATAGAAATTTCGTACTTACGTGTCCTGCTCCTAATTCCAATATAGTTTTTCCTTCTGGGATGTTCTTTACAACCCAATCAAATAATTCCATTGTTATACCAGAACCGCCAAAATCTGAATTTTTTAACATGTTTTATCCTTTTTATAATATGAATAATTCTGATGCTTTTGGAAGATATCCATAAAGATATTCGTAAATTGGAATAAAATGTTGTGCATTTTCTCTACATGGTCGCAAAAAGTTACAAAGAATATATCCACCAGAGTTTAGTTTGTCTTTATCGATACCCCACCAAGATCGATCAATCCAATCACGATGAATGTCAACTCCACGTTCAACTTTTTGAATCATGTGGTGTAGATTTTGTTTGTGAATTAATCCACGAATCAATGATTCATCAGAAAATTGAGAAGGCTGATTTGCAATATTTTCTTTGTCGTCTAACATTTTCAATCCAACAAAAGATTCTAACAAACTTTTGTCATTTAAACCATATGGATTAAAAAGTTTTTTAAAATCATTTCCTTTCGCAGTTATATTGCTAACTGGAAACTTGCCGGGATGATCTTTTTCATAAACCTCATGTCCAACAGCTAGAATCTTATTTGGATTCCTTACAGAAAGTTTTTCTACCACAAACTTGCTTTGCAATGGAACTGTATCCATATCCTCAATCATACAAACTTCATCGTTCATTTTTGAAGCAACAATGAATCTAGCTAGTTTGGCTTGGTTTGGAATTGGTACATTCTCAATTGGTGTCACAATAACTACATCTCCAAACGTCTTCAATTTATTAACAAGAGCATCGTTTTCATTTTTGGTTGATAACAAAGCTAATGTTGGTTTTACAGAAAAGAATTTTTGCCAAGCTTTTGCAACACAAGGCCAAAAATTCAAAAAAGTTGGAGAATCGTCAGAGCTAACAATAATACGATCAAATAATTTTGTCATGGTTGTTATAGAATATCTAGAACATGAACTTTTTGTTCATCGGAAAGATTTTGAAATTCAACTTTAATCTTTGCAGCTTCAAATTTATCAAGTTCCATATATTTTTTACCCCCACTACCTGCAAGGTATGTATCTGCTCCATAAATTTTGCAAATCTCAATAAGCCTATCAGTGCTCAACAAATCCGTTGGGGAATCATATTGAATTTGTGTTGATATCTCAAGTTTCTTAAGT
>DORI01000183.1 GCA_003512365.1 Crocinitomicaceae bacterium
ACGGTTTTGTATGTACAATCGGAGAAATTTGCACACCAATTCATCGATGCCATTAAAAATCAAACTACCAATGATTTTATTCATTTCTATCAAATGGTGGATGTTTTGATTATTGACGATGTTCAATTTTTTGCGGGAAAAGAAAAGACGCAAGATGTGTTCTTTAGTATCTTCAATCATTTGCATCAAAACGGAAAACAGATCGTTCTTACGTCCGACAAAGCACCGGTAGAAATGCAAGGCATGGAACAACGGCTCTTGTCGCGCTTTAAATGGGGATTATCTGCCGACTTAACGATTCCAGACCTAGAAACTCGGATTGCCATTCTGCACAAAAAAATGCATGCAAGTGGCATTGAATTGCCCAATGAGGTGGTGGAATACCTTGCCTACTCCATAAACACCAACATTCGGGAAATTGAAGGGGCATTGAATACCTTACTAATGCAATCGAGTTTGAACAGGAAACCGATTACCCTGGAGCTCGCCAAGCAAATGGTCGATAAGTTTGTAAAAAATACCGCACGTGAGGTCTCTATTGAGTATATTCAGAAAATTGTTTGCGATTATTTTGAACTTCCTATAGAATTACTGAAATCGAAAACACGTAAACGAGAAGTAGTGCAAGCACGACAAATATCCATGTATTTCTCCAAGAAAATGACCAAGTCTTCATTAGCTAACATTGGAGCTCATTGTGGAGGGAAAGATCATGCTACCGTATTACACGCGTGTAGAACAGTTGTTAATCTTTCAGAAACGGATAAACAATTTCGTCATTATTTAGAGGAATTGGAGAAAAAGCTCACTATCCAATAGGAATGAAAATCTTAATGGTCTGCTTGGGGAATATTTGTAGATCCCCGTTGGCAGAAGGAATCTTGAATAAAAAACTAGAAGAGCGCTCTCTTTCATGGGTTGTTGATTCATGCGGAACAGCCAATTATCACATCGGTAAAGCACCTGATAAACGGATGATTCAAACTGCAGCTATGTATAATACGGATATTAGTCAATTAAAGGCGCGACAATTTTCTTTAGCCGACTTCGAAAAATTTGATCTTATTTTTACAATGGATAAAAATAACTTTGAAGATGTACAAAGATTAGAATTAGATAATGAGCAACGTCAAAAGGTCCGGTTACTTCTAAATGAGTGGAAACCTGGGCTTGATTTAGAGGTTCCAGACCCGTATTATGGTACAAAAATGGACTTCATTAACGTATATGAACTTTTAGATGAAGCGCTTGATTCAGTTATAAATAATTGGGATGCTAAAAAATAAAGGAGTTTTGTTCTTAATACCAAATACCCTTGGAGGAGAATCTTTAACGGATATTATTCCTCAAGGTGTAATGGAACGCGTTTTTTCATTGCGAACTTTTGCAGTAGAAGAAGTGAAATCTGCAAGGCGTTTACTTCGAAAAATGGATCGTTCATTTCCTATTGATGATTGTATTTTTCATATTCTTACGAAGCAAACGAAAGAGTCAGATCGCATGGACATGTTAATGCACCTCCTCAATGGCACTGATGTTGGGGTGATTTCAGAGGCAGGATGCCCGGGGATTGCAGACCCAGGTGCTGAACTTGTTAGTCTTGCCCATTCTCAAAATTTAAAAGTAATACCGCTCGTTGGACCGTCCTCAATTTTTATGGCGCTCATGTCCAGTGGATTTTCAGGTCAAAAATTCACTTTTCATGGCTATTTACCCAAAGAAAGAAAAGACCGCATAAAACAACTCAGAGATTTTGAGATGGATTGCAAAAGAAACGGAACCACTCATATTTTTATGGATACACCATTTAGAAATATGAATGTTTTAGATGACCTGCTTAATGAATTGGGTGATTTCACATATTTATGTATTGCCAGTAATATTTCTCTCCCAAGCGAGTCTATTCAAACAAAAACTGTTTCGGACTGGAGAGAAAAAGCTTATGATCTCAATAAAATACCTGTCATTTTCATTATTGGCAAACCCCAATGAATGAAAATTTTAATTTTTTAGTCAGAAAAGATATTACGTTCCTTAACTTTGGGTCTTTTGGATCATGTCCAAAAGAAATATTTTCTTTTTACCAAGATAAGCAACTTGAACTTGAATCTCAACCAGTTTCTTTTATTGTAGAAGAGGGAATCCACCAATTAAATAATGCACGAAAATCACTTGCCCAATATGTGAATTGCCATGATGACGATTTGGTTTTTGTTACCAACCCATCCTATGCAATCAATACGATAGCTAAATCTTTACCACTGAATATAGGTGATGAGGTACTTTCTACGAATCTAGAATATGGCGCATTAATTCGTACTTGGAGTTATTATTGCGATAAGAAAGGAGCAAAATTTGTACAGCAGTCAATTCCGTTACCACTGTCAACAGTAGAAGAGGTAGTAGATGCTTTTTTTAGTGGTTATAATAAAAACACCAAAGCCATATTTATAAGTCAAATTACAAGTTCCACAGCCCTAATTCTTCCTGTTGCCGAAATTTGTAGAGAAGCAAAAAAGAGAGGGTTACTTACAATCGTTGATGGAGCTCATGTTCCTGCTCACCTTGCTCTAAATTTACGCGAGTTAAAAGCTGACATCTATACTGGGGCATGCCATAAATGGATGATGGCACCAAAAGGGTCTTCCTTTTTATTTGCATCCAAAAATGTACAAGAATGGATAGATCCATTACTCATTAGCTGGGGTTTTCAAACAGAAAATCCGTCGAGTTCTAGATTTATTGATCACCATCAAACAGCAGGGACTCGAGATTTTAGTGCATTTTTAACAGTGCCTTTTTGTATAGATTTTATGAAAAGACATGATTGGGAAAAGGTATCCAGATCAAATAAAGAAATGACCATTGAATGGGCTAATCGATTGAAAGACAGTTTTAAGTTTAATTCTATCTCTCCAATTGATGATACTTTTTTGGGACAAATGTTTGCGATTCCCATACAAACAACCGACTCTTTAAAATTAAAGGAATTCTTGTGGGAAAAATTCAAGATAGAGATTCCAGTGACACAAATGGAAAATAGAAATTTCATTCGTTTCTCCATTCAGGCTTTTAATGATTGGGATGACTACGCAGCACTTGAAACTGCATTGATCGATCTACAAAAATCAGAAATCATTAAGTTTTGTTGATTTTTTCGTTAAATTAGACTCATGAGCCTCTCGTATCGTTTGTTATTATTAGTACTGATTCCTTTTAACTTTTTTATTTTATCACAAGTTAAAATTGAAGACTTCAAAAATTCCCTAAGAAATAAAACTTTTGATCAACAAGTTAGTTTAATTGAAAAGGAGCTTAACGGCGTTCGTTATCAAGATCAAAGTTCATTTGAGTCTTTACTAAGAATTCTAGAGGAGTTACCTTCCGCAAAGTTGGCAAAAGAAATTCAGCGTAATAAAACTTGTTCATTAATTGAGGGCTATCTTGTTTTAGGACAGTCAAATAAGGCACTTACGCTAATTTCAAAAGAGATTGTTGATAGGAAAGAGGAGCTAAATGAACGAGAGGAAGCATTATTTCTGTGGTATATTACTCGTGAAGGCTTGAATCAAAAAAGAACATTATCCTTCGCAATGGAACGATTAAATAAGGCAAAGAAAACAAAGAATATAAATAGCATTTATGAGGCGTACAGGAGTGTTTCACTTATTTATTTAATGAAAGCAAATGCCGATTCAGCTGTTTATTTTTCTGGGTTAGCAACCTTGGAGGCAAAGCGTCTTACAGATAAAACGAAGCTAATGGAATCTATGCGTTACCAAGCCAATGTATATCATTATTTTGAAAATTATCAAGAGGCAATAAACAAAGAGTTACAAATGATTCAACTTGCCATTGAAAATAACAACGATTATTTTCGGGCATATGGATATTTGGATATTTACAGAATTTCAATTGAACTTCAAAATTTTGATCAAGCTACTCAGTACATTGAACGAGCGAAAAATTATTTTAGGAATATAAACGACCAAAGAGGAGAGCTTATTGCCTCAATTTTTGAAATACATAATGATTATTTACGAGGGAAGGAAGTTAATTTGCCTGGGCTTATTGAACTCCGCTTAAAAGTTGAACAATTTGATGATCAATTAAGTACAGCCCTTATTAAAATGGTCTTTTCTTTTCATTATACACATCAAAAGAATTTTATTCAGTCTAATAAGGAACTTGAGGAGGCTTTGAGTATATTAAAAGGCAGAGAAGAAGAGAAACTAAACTATTTTATTAACAAAAGGATCGCTATTAACTGCATTGAACTTCGTAAAATAGACAAAGCAATTTCCCATCTTAATTATACACTTCCCCCTTTTCAAACAAAAAACTTATTGATTGCCGAATCTTATCTAATTAGGGCAGATTTGGAGCGAAAAAGAAATAATATAGAGGGAGTTTCTTTTTTTCAAAATAAATATATCGAAGTCGCAAGAGTTAATGAGAAAGAACAATTCTCAAGAGCTGTAGAGCAATTAACGGAAGGAAACCTAAGAGAGGAAAGAGAAAAATTAATTGAACAACAGCAAGAAAAACTATTAGAGGAACAAAAAGAAAAGGAACGTATCGCTTTTCAGAAAGATAGACAAGTTATCGTTGGAATTACAATAGGTATTTTGCTAATAATGATTGTTTTTATTGTTGCAATTCGTCTTCGTGCACAACGATCTAAACAAAAACAAAGAGAAGCAGAAATGTCTCAATCGTTATTAAGATCACAGATGAATCCGCACTTTGTTTTCAATGCCATGTCTGTAATTCAAAGTTATATTTATGCAAATGATCCCGAAAAATCTTCTCGTTTTTTAGTGAATTTTTCTAGATTGATGCGATTGATTTTAGAAAATTCTCCAAAAGAAATGATTCCTTTGGAATTAGAATTTGAAATTCTAGATAAGTATTTGAATACCCAAAAAATGAGATTTGAAGACCGGTTTAAATATGAGTTGAACTTTGATGAGGAACTACTTTTTTCAAAAGCATTGATACCCCCAATGATTGCCCAACCGTTTGTTGAAAATGCAATTGAACACGGACAATTGCATACCATTGAAGGTGGTGTAATAATTGTTTCGGTTCATAAATTTGATGATTTATTAGAGATCATTGTTCAGGATAATGGAGTGGGTAGAAAAAAAGCCGCAATAACCAAAAAAATTAAGGACCACAAAAGTATGGCAATAGATATTACTCGCGAGCGAATAGCAATTCTTAATCGTAAATATAAAGTCAATGGGCTAATTGAAATTACAGATGCAATGCCAAATGAACAAGGCACTAAAGTAAGAATATTGCTACCATTAAATTTTGATGTATCTTAACCAAAGTTTTTACACCATGAAGAAAATATTAATTATTGATGACGAAAAACCTACGAGAGAATTGATCAAAAGAATGATTGAGTCTTTTGGATTCGATGTTGAGATTTTTATCGATGGGGAAAATGTCAAAAGTGGGATAGATTCAATTCATCGAGTTCAACCAGATTTGGTGTTTTTAGATATTCAAATGCCTGATGGAAATGGTTTCGACGTATTAAAATCGATCAATCAAATTAACTTCGAGGTTATTTTTATTACAGCATTTCAAGAATATGCCATTCAAGCTATTAAATTCAGTGCACTTGATTATATTTTAAAACCAATTGACGAAGTAGAGTTAAGACAGAGTTTATCAAATGTATTAAACAAGCTTAATGAAAAATCTGATGAAAATGTTTTTCAGGCTTTGAATCATAATATTCAACCGCAAAATAAAAGGAAGCTAGTTCTTAAAACTCAAGAGAGTAATTACTTAGTTGATATCGATGATATTATTAGATGCGAATCTGATAAGAATTATACTTTTTTCTATCTTAAAACAGGAAAGAAAATTTTGGTTTCACGAACATTAAAAGATTACGATAATTTACTTTCTCCTTTCCAGTTTTTTAGAGTTCAACAATCACATTTAGTGAATCTGAATTATGTAGATCGTTATGATAAGCAAGATGGGGGTTCTGTAATTATGAAGGATGGAGCTTCAATACCATTATCACCGGTAAAAAAAGATCAATTCTTTAAGATGCTCGAGAATCTTTAAATAAGAGCAGTTCGTAAATCTTCAATCAAATCATCTGCGTCTTCAATTCCTACGCTTAACCTGATTAGAGAATCAACCACACCACTTTTTTCTCGAATTTCTTTTGGTATTGATGCATGTGTCATGGTAGCAGGATGACCGATAAGAGATTCAACACCCCCCAACGATTCCGCAAGTGCAAATAAGTGAACTTTTTTTACAATGGAAAGGGCATCCTCAAGGTTATTACCTTTTAAGGTAAAAGAAATCATACCACCAAAGCCACGCATTTGTTTCTTTGCTACTTCGTGATTTGGATGTGACTCAAATCCCGGCCAATAAACTTTATCAATTTTAGGGTGATTCTTTAAATAGTGAGCAATTTTTTCACCATTTTCACAATGACGTTGCATTCTAAGGTGTAATGTTTTAATACCTCTGAGTACGAGGAATGAATCCATTGGGGCTGTAACAGCTCCTGATGAGTTTTGAATTCGGTACATTTCTTGTGCAACATCCTCACGTGCAGTAACTAAGGCTCCCATTACCACATCCGAATGCCCTCCCAAATATTTAGTCACAGAATGCATGACAATGTCAGCACCTAAGTCAAGAGGATTCTGCAAATATGGTGTTGCGAATGTATTATCTACTGCCAGTAGAGCACCCGCACTTTTCGCAATTTTAGACATTGACTCGATGTCAACAATATTCATCATTGGATTTGTTGGAGTTTCAACCCAGATGAGTCTAGTGTTGCTGTTTACAAATGATTTAACATTTGAACTATCTTGCATATCCACAAAATGAAAAACAATTCCATATTTTTCGAAAATAGTTTTGAAAATACGGTAGGAACCACCGTAAAGGTCGTTCGTTGAAATAACTTCATCTCCTGGTTTTAACATTTTGATGACGCAATCGATAGCGGCGAGACCAGAACCAAAGCAAGCGCCAAATTTTCCATTTTCAATCGCGGCAATATTTTTTTCAAGCGCATGTCGAGTGGGATTCTGTGTTCGCGAGTATTCATATCCTTTATGATTACCAACACCATCTTGAACATATGTCGATGTTTGATAAATAGGTGTCATAATCGCACCGGTTGACTCATCAGGATGAACACCTGCATGTATTGCTTTTGTTCCGAATTTCATGGTAATTATTTTGAAGAACAAAAGTAACTAAATTAAGGCGATTCGTTCTCCTAGGAAATTGAATATTCACTTAAAAATACCGCGTAATGAAATTGCTCTTCACTATTATCTCCTTTATTTGCCTTAATTATATTCACGGACAGTATAGTTTTTCTGTTAAAACCCTAAATGAAATTGACATGGAAACAAAGGAAACCATCTCTTCAATTGAAGTGAATCAACTCTTTAATTTTTCTTTGAAAGATGGGTTCATGATTCATAATTTAGTTGATGAAGAAGGCAATATTGAAGACAGCCAATTCTATAAAATAATCAAAAAAGAAGAGAAGAATAACATTATCTTTCTTTCATGTGAATCAGGGGTTTCAGGAAATGTTTATCGGTATTTTATAAGTGAACACGAAGACAATGGCACCCAATTATTTCAATACTTAGAGGAAAATACAATTTATCAGATGGAGGGAAAATCAAGTCGATGTAAAACCTTTAAACAATAGTCAACTCCACTTCTGGATCCCAAAAAACAGATTGAAAATTTACTATTTGATCGTTTTTTACTTCAATTCCTTCGATAATTAGTAATTCTTCCATTTCAGAAGGAGAGTCAAAATGCATTTTTCCGGTCAATAAACCCTGGCGGTTTACAACACGATGAGCAGGAATTTCTTTATTTCCGTGAGAAGCGTTCATTGCCCAACCAACCATTCTGGACGATCTTTTTGCACCTAGATAGTTAGCTATCGCACCATAGCTCGTTACTCTTCCTCTTGGAATTTGTTTTACTACTTCATAAACAAGCTCAAAGAAATCTTTATTTTTATCCGAAATTTTCATCAGAACTACAAATTTACGAAAGGATTTTATACGATAATATTGTTGGTTATTTCGAATGTTTTTATGACACTTGCTTGATATGGACATTTGAAATTTGACTGGGATAAAAAATGGTCAATTATGGGTTGGTTTACACTCGTGTTAGTAAGTTGGGGATTGGCTTTTTTCGAATACTGTGTGCAAGTGCCAGCAAATAGGATTGGTTATAAAGCTTTTGGCGGACCATTTTCTTTAATGGAATTAAAAGTAATTAAAGAGGTTATTACGTTATTGGTGTTTGTGATATTTACATTTATTTTCTTTAAATCAGAAGAATTTAAATGGAACCATTTTGCTGGACTGGCTTGTCTCGTTGGCGCGGTTTATTTTATTTTTAAAAAATAAAAAAGGCGGACAATGCCGCCTTAATATGAAGTTTAAGTAAGTTTATTTCCCTTCGTGTTGTTTCATGCACATTTCTCTTTCTTCAGGAGTACATTTCAACGAATCACACATTTTAGCACATTCTTCTTTTGACATGTTTGCGCATTTTGACATATCACATTTTTTACCTGAATCATTCGTGTGACAAGTTTTTGAAGTGGAACAACACGCTTTGTCTTTACCATGACACATTTCTTTATTTGCTGAACAATTGCCATGTCCAGATTTTGTGTCATTTCCATGACCGTCCCCTAAAATTGGTGCAATTACCAAACCAACCAAGCATGTGAGTTTGATTAGAATATTCATAGACGGACCAGATGTATCTTTGAAAGGATCACCTACAGTATCTCCAGTGACAGCAGCTTTGTGAGCATCTGAACCTTTAAAAGTCATCTCACCATTAATCATCACACCGGCTTCAAATGATTTTTTTGCGTTATCCCATGCTCCACCTGCATTGTTTTGGAAAATTGCCCAAAGAACACCAGAAACAGCAACTCCTGCCATATATCCACCAAGAACTTCTGCACCCAATTTCATGTCTCCTGAAATAAAACCTGTACCTAAACCGATTAATAGGGGGGTGATGATAGTCAATGCACCAGGAATCATCATTTCTCTTAAGGCAGCTTTTGTTGAAATTTCTACACACTTACCATATTCAGGTTTTCCAGTCCCCTCCATAATTCCCGGTATTTCGCGGAATTGACGACGAACTTCCATAACCATATCCATCGCTGCTTTTCCGACTGATTTCATCGCTAATGCAGAAAAAACTACTGGTATCATTCCTCCAATAAACAATGCTGCAAGCACTGGTGCTTTGAAAATGTTTATTCCATCTATTCCAGTAAATGTTACATAGGCAGCAAATAAAGCAAGTGCAGTCAAGGCAGCAGAAGCAATTGCAAATCCTTTTCCAACAGCAGCCGTTGTGTTTCCAACAGAATCCAACACATCCGTACGTTGGCGAACCTCTTTAGGCAACTCACTCATTTCTGCAACTCCACCCGCATTGTCCGCGATTGGTCCGAATGCATCTATAGCTAATTGCATTGCAGTAGTTGCCATCATGGCTGAGGCTGCAATGGCCACACCATAGAATCCAGCAAGTGCATATGAACCCCAAATAGCCGCGGCGAATAAAATTACAGAAGAGAAAGTAGAAATCATTCCTGTTGCCAAGCCGGCGATGATGTTCGTAGCAGCACCGGTAGATGAATTTTGAACGATATCCAATACTGGTTTTTTGCCGAGAGCTGTATAGTATTCAGTGAAGAATGAGATTAAATATCCAACTGATAAACCTACCAATGTTGCATAAAAAACATTCATTCTGCTAACCTCGAGTATTCCTTCTCCAAAGAAGTTCATTTTTAATGTTTCAGGTAACATCCAAGTCACTAAAAAATATCCAGCTGCGGCCGAAATAAGTATAGAAGAAATATTTCCAATATTCAGTGCTGTTTGTACTTGTGATTCCTTTGCATCATTACTTGAAATTCTTACTAGAAATGTTCCAATTATTGATGCAATAATACCGACACCTGCAATCATAATCGGTAATAAAATAGGACCCATTCCATTGAACGCATCTGTAAATTGCTTTCCGTTAGCAATCGACATATCTTGTATAATGTAATTTCCTAAAACCATTGAAGCTAATACAGTCGCAACATATGAACCAAATAAATCGGCACCCATTCCAGCAACGTCTCCCACGTTATCACCAACATTATCGGCTATTGTAGCAGGGTTTCTTGGATCATCCTCAGGGATTCCAGCTTCAACTTTTCCA
>DORI01000190.1:0-16097 GCA_003512365.1 Crocinitomicaceae bacterium
GGTCATCTGCAGGTAAAATGGGCTTCAAAGGTTCTAAAAAGAACACACCTTATGCAGCACAAGTAGCAGCAGAGGATGCATCGAAAGAAGCACATGATTTCGGACTACGTAGAGTGAAAGTTTTTGTGAAAGGTCCAGGAGCGGGTCGAGAGTCTGCTATCAGAGCCATTCATAATTCAGGAATTGAAGTAATCGAGATTGTTGACGTTACACCAATGCCCCACAACGGTTGTCGTCCACCGAAAAGACGAAGAGTATAATAGTAATTAACAGGGAAATTACCATCGGAGGAATGCCTTAATTCATGGTTCCCACTAAATTAAATAGAAATGGCAAGATACAGAGGTCCTAAATCTAAAATTGCACGTCGTTTTCGCGACCCAATTTTTGGCCCAGATAAGGCGTTGGACAGAAAAAACTACGGACCAGGTCAGCACGGTCCTTCAAAAAGAAGAGGTAGCAAACAATCTGAATATGCTATCCAATTAGGTGAAAAGCAAAAAGCAAAATATACCTATGGTATACTTGAACGTCAGTTTTCGAATATATTCGAAAAAGCATCGAGAATGAAAGGTATAACAGGTGAAAACTTATTGCAACTTTGTGAAGCGAGATTGGATAACACGGTTTACAGACTTGGAATTGCACCGAGCAGAAGAGCTGCAAGACAATTAGTTTCTCACAAACATATTGTTGTAAACGGCGAAGTGATTAACATTCCTTCATACACCCTACAAGCAGGAGACGTTGTATCAGTAAGAGAGAAATCTAAATCACTTGAGGCAATTCAGTCTTCGTTAACAGGAAATAATAAAAAGTACGATTGGTTGGATTGGGATTCATCTTCACTTTCAGGTAAGCTTTTAAACTGGCCTTCAAGAGATATGATTCCAGAAAATATCAAAGAACAACTAATTGTCGAATTGTATTCTAAATAATAAATAAAGAAAGTAAAATGGCTATATTGGATTTTCAAAAACCAGATAAAGTAATAATGATTCACTCTGATGAATTTAACGGTGAATTCGAGTTTCGTCCGTTGGAACCAGGGTATGGTATTACAGTAGGTAATTCATTGAGAAGGATCTTGCTTTCTTCTTTAGAAGGATTTGCGATTTCTTCCCTCAAAATACAAGGAGTAGATCACGAATTCTCCACAATAAAAGGAGTAGTGGAAGATGTAACCGAAATCGTTTTAAATCTGAAACAAGTAAGGTTTAAAAGACAAATTGAGGGAACTGATTCTGAAACTGTAATTGTTACTGTTGGAGGACAAAATAAACTTACAGCTGGTGATATTGGCAAAAATACATCTGCTTTCCAAGTTCTTAATCCTGACTTGGTAATCTGTAATATGGAAACGTCAGTAAAAATAGAAATGGAATTGACTATCGTGAAAGGTAGAGGATACGTTCCTGCAGAAGAAAATAAAACTAATTCTGCTGCTTTCGGAACTATTTTTATTGATTCGATTTTTACTCCTATCGTTAATGTGCAATACACAATCGAGAACTACCGCGTTGAGCAAAAAACGGACTACGAGAAGTTAATCTTCAATATCAAAACAGACGGTTCCGTACATCCGAAAGATGCACTTAAAGAAGCGGCGAAGATTTTAATTCATCATTTTATGTTGTTCTCAGATGAACGAATAACGTTGGATAGTGAAATTAAAGCTGAAACTGAAGAATTTGATGAAACTTCACTTCACATGCGTCAGTTACTGAAAACTAAACTTGTTGATATGGATCTTTCTGTTCGTGCATTGAACTGCCTTAAAGCAGCCGATGTTGAAACATTGGGAGATTTAGTATCTTATGCGAAGTCAGATTTATTGAAATTTAGAAATTTTGGTAAAAAATCATTGACCGAGTTAGAAGATTTAGTAGACAACAAAGGCTTAACATTTGGAATGAATGTAGCAAAATACAAATTAGATAAAGACTAGTAGTCATGAGACACGGAAATAAAGTAAATCATTTAGGTAGAAAGACTGGTCACAGAAAGGCTATGCTTTCAAACATGGCGTGTTCATTAATTGAGCACAAACGAATTACTACAACTCTTGCTAAAGCGAAAACGTTGCGTGTATTTGTTGAGCCAATCCTTACAAAGTCTAAGGATGATTCAACACATTCTCGACGTGTAGTTTTTTCATACCTTCAAAATAAGGAAGTCGTTGCAGAACTATTTCGAGATGTAGCTCCAAAAATTTCAAATAGAAATGGTGGTTACACGCGCATAATCAGAACAGGAAATCGTCTAGGAGATAATGCAGAAATGTGTCTAATAGAGTTGGTAGATTTCAATGAAATTTACACTAAGGATGCAGCTAAGAAAACCACAAGACGTTCAAGAAGACCAGGAGCTAAGAANNCTTCTAGAAGACCAGGAGCTAAGAAAGCAGATGAAAATGTAGCAATCGATGCGCAAACTGAAGTTACAGACGAAGCAGTAATTATTGAAGAGAATGTTGATGCAGTTGTAGAAAACGAAGCTAGTGTAGAGGAGGTTTCGGAAACAGTTTCAGAAGAAGTATCTTCTGAAGCAGAAGTGAATACCGCAGATAGCGAAGAAGTTTCAATTGTTGAAGATTCATCGTCTACTGAGTCAGCTGAAAATGAAGCACCAACTTCAGAAGAGGATAATAAAGAAGAGTCCGCTTCATAATACATATTGACAAAATGTTAATAAAAAGGCAGCCAATTGGTTGCCTTTTTTAATTTCAAAATGCTGCATATTAAGCGTAAGTTTCTAATTTTGCGTATAAAAAATTCATGCAAGAGCAAAAGGCCGCATTTTTAGTACTCGAAGACGGAACAGTATTTCAAGGTTTAGCAATTGGAAAAATAGGTACAACGAGCGGTGAAATCGCTTTTAATACAGGAATGACCGGTTATCAAGAAGTTTTTACCGATCCATCCTATCTTGGACAGATTCTTATAATGAATACTGCTCATATTGGAAATTATGGTACTCATCCTGATGAAATTGAATCTGATTCCATCAAAATAGCTGGGTTGGTAACGAAAAAATTCTCAAACGGATACTCTAGACCTTCAGGTAACCAATCGCTTCAGGATTTAATGGAAAATAACCAAACAGTTGGTATTTCAGATATTGACACAAGGGCTCTAGTTAGACATATTCGAAACAAAGGTGCAATGAATGCTATTATTTCATCAGATAATGAGGATATTGAAGCCTTGAAAAGAAGTGTCTTAGAGGTCCCGTCCATGGAAGGATTGGAATTATCATCTCGCGTCTCAACAAAGTTAATTTATGATGTTAGCCATGGAAACGAAAATATCCGCGTGGCATTAATTGATTTTGGTGTAAAAAAGAATATTATTCGTTGTCTTGTAGAAAGAGGTTGCCACGTTCGTGTGTTTCCAATGAATAGTTCGATTGAGGAAATGGAAGCATTTGAGCCACATGGTTATATGTTGTCAAATGGACCTGGGGATCCTTCAGTTATGACTGATTCGATAGAACTAGTGAAAAATATCGTCAAATTGAATAAGCCTGTATTTGGAATTTGCCTTGGCCATCAAATTTTAGGATTGAGTCAAGGGCTAAGTACTGAGAAAATGTTTAATGGTCATCGTGGAATTAATCACCCAATTAAAAATTTAAAAACTGGCAAAGGAGAAATAACTTCTCAAAATCATGGTTTTGTAATTTCTAAGGAAAGTGTTGATTCTCAAAATGATATTGAGGTAACACATTTACATCTCAATGACGATACAATTGCAGGTATTGCGTTAAAAAACAAACCGGTATTTTCGGTGCAGTATCACCCGGAAGCGTCAGCAGGACCGCATGATTCCCGTTATTTATTTGATCAATTTATTGAAAATATCAACCAATTCAAATCATAATTTATGAGTTTAATTGCGAAAGTACACGCACGTCAAATATTAGATTCTCGAGGTAATCCAACAATTGAAGTTGATGTTGTAACCTCTAATGGAATATTAGGAAGAGCAGCAGTTCCTTCTGGTGCATCTACAGGTATTCATGAAGCAGTAGAGTTACGAGATGGAGATAAATCGGTGTACCTCGGTAAGGGTGTTTTAAAGGCCGTTCATCATGTCAATACAGTTATAAATGAGGCTTTGCATGGCATGGACGTTTTTGAACAAAAGAAAATTGACCGACTAATGTTGTCAATAGATGGAACTGCAAATAAATCCAAGCTCGGAGCAAATGCTATTTTAGGAACATCATTGGCTTTAGCAAGAGCTGCATCACAAGAATCAGGTTTAAGCTTGTATCAATATGTCGGAGGTGTAGGTGCTGTAACGATGCCTGTGCCCATGATGAACATTCTAAATGGAGGTTCCCATGCTGATAATTTAATAGATATTCAGGAATTCATGGTAATGCCATTTGGTGCTACTAGTTTCTCAGAAGGATTGAGATGGGGTACAGAAGTTTTTCATCAATTGAAATCAGTGCTCAAAGCGAAAGGAATGTCAACGAATGTTGGTGACGAAGGAGGTTTTGCACCAAGTCTTGGTTCAAATGAGGAAGCGATTCAAGTAGTAATTGAAGCAGTTGAAAAAGCTGGGTTTAAACCTGGACACGATATGTATATTGCATTGGATGCCGCTTCTTCAGAGTTCTATAAAGCAGATCAAGGAATTTATCATTTTGAATCAACTGGAGATAAAATGACCTCTGAGCAAATGGTTGCATATTGGGCGGATTGGTGTAAAAAGTACCCAATTATTTCAATTGAAGATGGTTTAGCTGAAGACGACTGGAAAGGTTGGAAATTAGCAACTGATTCTCTTGGAGACAAGGTGCAATTAGTTGGTGATGACTTGTTTGTAACTAATTCAGAGCGATTAGCACGAGGAATAAAAGAGGGTGTAGCGAATTCAATTTTGGTAAAAGTGAATCAAATCGGATCCTTAACGGAAACTATTGAAGCGGTTAACCTTGCTACGCGCAATGCATATTCATCTGTAATGAGTCATAGAAGTGGTGAAACAGAAGACAGTACAATTGCCGATTTAGCAGTGGCATTAAATACAGGTCAAATAAAAACAGGTTCTGCTTCTCGAAGTGATCGAATGGCTAAATACAACCAATTGTTGAGAATTGAAGAAGAATTAGGTGATTCGGCCGTATATTTAGGAAAGGATTTTAAATTTATCAAGTAATATGCGCTTTTTATTCGTGCTTTTTGTGTTGGTTGGTACTTTTACACTGAAAGATTGTCAATAATTCGCTTTAATTTAAGAGTTTACGCATTAATTGTAAATGAGTTTGATGAGATATTGTTGTCAGACGAATACAGAAATGGGTATTTTTTTACCAAGTTTCCTGGTGGCGGTGTCGAATATGGAGAAGGTATTAACGATGCATTGAAAAGAGAATTATGTGAAGAGCTAAATTTATCTATTGAAGAGGCAACTTTTTTCTATGTAAATGAATTTCTTCAAAAGTCCGCTTTTAACCCTCAAGATCAGCTGATTTCATTTTATTATTTAATTCATTTAAAGAAGGATAAATTTTCAACTCTACCTTATGAAATTCCGTTTGAAGAAGAAGGTGAGAGGCAACGCTGGGTCAACTTATTTGAATTAGAATTAGACAAGCTAACCTTTCCAGTTGATAAAATTGCTTTTCAAAAACTGCGGAAATTTAAAGCAAAACCATTTTAATTGCTCAGGACTTCTTAAAATTCCCGGCGACAATCAAGTCCTTCGTTCCGTGTGTCCATGAATAGAAACCTTCTCCCGATTTCACACCTTTCTTGCCCGCCGTCACCATATTTACTAACAAGGGACATGGTGCATATTTCGGATTACCGAAGCCATCATGTAGAACTTGTAAAATGGCCAAGCATACGTCCAAACCAATAAAATCAGCTAATTGAAGTGGTCCCATCGGATGAGCCATTCCCAATTTCATTACCGTGTCGATTTCCTCAACACCTGCAACGCCTTCATAAAGCGTGTAAATCGCTTCATTAATCATCGGCATTAGAATTCTGTTGGCTACAAATCCTGGGTAATCGTTTACTTCAACTGGAACTTTCGCTAATTTTCTAGAAGTTTCCATGATTAATTCAGTAACCTCATCAGAAGTAGAATAACCACGGATGATTTCAACCAATTTCATCACTGGAACCGGATTCATAAAGTGCATTCCGATGACTTTATCAGCACGATTTGTAACTGAAGCAATTTTTGTAATTGAGATGGAAGATGTGTTTGTTGCCAAAATCACAGCAGGGTCAGTAACTTCATCCAATTCTTTGAATATTTTTAGTTTTAAATCAATATTTTCTGTTGCTGCTTCAACCACCAATTGAACACCTACAACTCCTTCTTTAATCGAAGTAAAAGTGTTTAAATTATTCAATGTCGCCGATTTTTCTTCCTCAGTTAAAGAGCCTTTCGCAACTTGTCTATCCAAATTCTTCCCAATTGTTGCAATTGCCTTTTCCAAAGCAGGGGCAGACACATCGATCAAATTAACCTGATAACCAAATTGTGCGAATACGTGAGAGATACCATTTCCCATTGTTCCGGCACCAATAACAGCGACATTTTTCATTTTTTTGAGATTTAGATAGCAAATATAAACATTGTATCTTTGTCGAAGATGCCGATAAAACGAATTCGTACTCACCTGCAGTCAGATTTCTTTAAGTCTCTTACAGTTCTATTATCAGGGACGCTAATTGCGCAAGCTATAGGTTACGCAATTGCGCCAATACTTACCAGACTATACAATACTGCTGAAATGGGTGAGTTGGCACTTTATATGCGTATTACAGGTTTTGTTGCAGCCCTAGCAACACTGCGCTATGAATTAGCCGTTCCACTTCCTAAAAACGAAGGCCATTCTTATTTACTTTATCGATTATCAATATTGATAGGTGTAATTGTGTTATTGATTTGTGGAACAATACTTACCTTGTTTGTACTGTCGGGTGTATTACCAAAATTTGAATGGTGGTATATTGTAATGATTGTAATTGGTTCAGCGTGTTTGATTCTAATAAATGTTGGGACCAATTGGTCAATACGAACCGGAACATTTTCGCTGATTTCAAATCAAAAAATTTACAATTCATTTATTTCGAATGGATTGAAGTGGTTTTTTGCAATATTCTCATGGAGTTATTTTGGACTTATTTTAGCAACGGTTTTGGGCTACGTTATTTCTTCTTTCTCTTTCATAAAGAATTTCACGAAAATAAGAGGAAAATATAAAGGATATGTATCGAAACGCAAAACATATGCATTAATGAAAGAACACAAAGAATTTCCTTTGCTGAACCTTCCGCATGTAATTGTTGATAATGGCCGTGATATGCTGGTAGCGACTCTCATATTTGCTTATTTTTCAGACAGCATCTTTGGTTCTTTTAGCCATTCGTATAATATGTTAAGAATTCCAATCATGTTGGTGGGTGTTTCATTGAGCCAGGTATTTTATAATCAGGCCGTTGCGAAATACAATAACAAGGAAGTTCTAAAACCTTTATTTCAGAAAACTACCCTAATTCTAACCGCTATCAGCTTAATTCCTTTCACTGTCCTATACCTTTATGGTGAGCCAATTTTTTCATTGGTTTTTGGAAGTAATTGGGGAGATGCCGGCCGATATTCAGAAACAATGTCATTTTGGTTAATGGTGAATTTTGTAATATCTCCCGTTTCTTCTTTGCCCCTGATTCTAGGAAAACAGAAAATTGCTTTTTTTCTAGGGGTTGTTAGTGCACTCATACAGGTTATTCCTCTTTGGGTAATTCCAGAATTATATGGAAATTCCGAGGAAGTGTTTGTAAAAACACTTGAAGTAATCTCATATTCTCAAGCCGTTTGGTTGGTTTTTTCTTTTTTTGTGTACTATCGGTTTGTAACAATTAATGATACTAACTTAAAGACTGCTTCATGACTGTAATATCTTCAAGTTGGTTTTCTACAAATCCTGTAGTTGTTAAACGAGAATCCTCCTATTTTGACGTCCTTTTATTGAGTTTGACGTTGTTAACTGTACTTTTTATTCCGAGTATTAAGATTAATGATGGGCTGTTTCTAGGCGCTGACGAGTTGCTTGTTACGCTAATGGGTGTAAGACTCTTACAACGTGGAGTTTTTTGGCTCGATAAGTTTTTATGGGTGCTAATTTTCTTGTCTTGTATTATTTTGGTTTCAATTTTAGTTAATTCAAACTATAAGGATTATAGAGAATATTTGGAAATTCATAAGCTGATCAAAATTGCTATTCTCTACATGTTTACATGCTGGGTCACTGGTCAGGGTATAGCTAAAGGTACATTTGTGAAAATGGTGCTAATCACTTTTTTAGGAATGGTAGTTTTTAATATTTTACACCTGTTTAATGTCTATTATTTCAATGAGTTCATTACAATTTTGTTCGATACAGATGGCAGAGATGTTATGAATTTTGGAAAAAATTCGATTGGAGGTCCAGGTCCAAAGAGAATAGTCGGAACTATGGGGAATCCGAACATCAATGCAATACTATTTCTATTCTATTTTGCTTTTTTTTCGTTTCTGCAAGTTGAAGACCAGAAGGAACATAGCGATTGGAAAGTGCTTTCAAAACGAAGTATTCAACTTTTATTTCTTTTGAGTATGCTTTTTATCATTCTTTGTCAATCGAGAACTGGTTTAGCGGCACTTTTTGTTATTTATATTTTTGGTGTATACTTACGAAGACCAAATTGGAAAGAAGTTCTTTTGGAAATATCATGTGTTCTGGGATTTTTTGGGATATCTTCTTACCTCGACACAGTTTCTCTAAACTATTTATCCAACACAAAACCTCAATTGCAAGAAAACAATTCATTGGCAGTTAGAATTAAAATTTGGGGTGAATTAATTGGCTTATGGCTTCAACAACCTTTCTTCGGATATGGTCCGAACAAGGCTTTTGTCTACCGTACCCAACTTCACCCGGAAAATGAATTTGTATTCTATTTATGGCGCTATGGGATTCAAGGGTTACTTGGATTTATGGCACTATTGATTTTTCCTTTTTTATTTTTATTCAAAAAAATTAAGGATTTTTCTTTCCTCTATTCTGTTTTAATTATTGTTGCAATCGTCGCTTTAATGAATAATCCGCTAGCGAATCCAAAAATAAGTGTTCTTTTTGCAATGATTCTAGGTTTTTCCGTTGCAGTTTTTTTTAATTTTAAATCAAAAAACGAATAAGTTGATGAGCAACATTTGGGATAAAATTAGTTATAGGTTAGCAAAGTTAAATCTGTTTATCTACAAGCCTAGGATGCTCTCTTACAATCGGAATTTTCAAAAGGAGAAAGTAGTCGGTTTAAGAATTGGGAATACCACCTTTGTTGATAGTCCTAAAAATCTAATTACTGAAGATTTCGTTTACATAGGGCATCATAATTTTATTGAGGCGAGTAACACGATTAAAATTGGAAAAGGTTGTCAAATAACATCTTTTGTATCCCTTACTTCTCATTCTAGTCACCAATCAATTAGGCTTTACGGATCACATTATACCAAAGTATCCGAACATATTGGATATGAAAAAGGACCTATCGAAATTGGAGCGTTTTCTTTTGTAGGTCCGTTTAGTGTAATAATGCCGAACACCAAAATCGGAAAAGGTTGTGTAATAGCTGCCCATTCTTATGTAAAAGGGGAGTTTCCTGATTATTCCATCATTTCCGGAAATCCTGCAAAAATAGTCGGGGATACAAGGGAGAAGGATGAAGTATATTTGGAAAGTCATCCGGAACTTCAGAAATACTACATGAGCGAACAATGACCAAATTGCTTGTAATTAGCTCGAATTCAATTCATACCTTCAATTTTATTGATTTGGTAACATCTCATTTTGATGAAATCTTATTGCTAACCAATAATGAAAACCTCGAACACGAGGTGTCTCAAGAAACAGCTGATTTTCATTTTTCTCCACGTTCATTGCTAATTACTCCAAGGAAAATCCGTGAAATCGTAAATAATTTCAAGCCTACTCATATCCATGTACATCAAGCCAATAGCTATGCATTTTACACCGCATTAGCCTTAGGGAAAAGGAAAAACATGGTGTTGACAGCTTGGGGCAGTGATATTTTTATTCTTCCGAAGCGAAATTTGTTTTGGAAAAAAATAGTTCAATTCTCGGTTAATCGGTTTTCATTTCTAACGGCAGACTCTCAGCATTTAGCTGATGAAATGCAAAAATTGTGTTATTCAAATGATTCAAAAATAACAGTTGTTAATTTTGGAATAGATTTACAGCCAGTTAGATGCGATAAAGAACCAATATTTTATTCCAATCGATTGCACAAACCTCTATACAGAATAGACAAGGTAATTGAAGGGTTTCATAAGTTTATAACCAATAACGAGGATCAAAAATGGAAGTTGGTCATTGGTGCTACCGGAGACCAAACAGAAAATTTAAAGGAACAGGTAATTGCCTTAGGATTGTCAGATCGAGTTGAGTTTGTAGGTTGGGTAAATGCTGAGATTAATCGAGCTTGGTATGCGCGCTCTACTTATTGGTTGTCTGTTCCCACATCAGACGCAACAAGCATTAGTCTTTTGGAAGCAATGGCGTATGGTTGTGTTCCCATTTTATCGGATTTGCCCTCCAACAAAGAGTGGGTAGAATCTGGTGTGAACGGTTTGATTATAAGCGAACTCGAATTAGAAGGGAATTATTTGCCGAAAATAAACTCGGTTGATGTAAAAAAAGCAATTGTTATAAACAAGGAAATCATTGAGCAAAGAGGAACTAAGGAGGCCAACAGTCAAAAATTCATTGATATTTACGATCAAATATCACGATGAGAAAAATTCATATTTGTCATATAACAACTGTTCATAAAGATGGCGATGTCCGAATCTTTCACAAAATGTGTTGTTCTTTAGCAAAAGATGCTAGTTTCGAAGTCTCATGCATTGTTCCAAATGTTGAAAACAGAACGGTTGAAAACGTACGAATCGTAAGTTTTCGGTCAGAAATAGAAAATAGGCGCAAGCGAATTAGCGAAGCGGGAAAAAAAGCGCTCTCCACGGCTTTAAAATTAAAAGCAGATATCTACCATCTTCACGATCCAGAACTCCTCAGAATCGCTTTAAAATTGAAAAAAAAGACCAATTCAGTAGTTATTTTCGATTCTCATGAGGATGTTCCCCAACAAATTCTCGACAAATATTGGATTCCGACCTATCAACGGAGATTAATTTCATGGGCTTTTTCTAAGTATCAACGGTTTGTGTGCGCGAGAATTGATGGTGTCATTTCAGTTACACCCATCATTTGCCAAAAATTCATGACTTACCAAAAAAATGTAGAACTTGTTGCTAATTTTCCAGATATCAGTGAGTTGGAAGATTATGAAAAAAGTGCTTTTGGTCCAACCATTTGCTACGTTGGTGGAATCTTCAAAACCAGAGGAATTATCGAATTAGTTAAGGCAATAGAACAAATTGAGGTGACCTTATTATTGGCAGGGACTTTTGAGTCGGAGGAACTTGAGGCGAATGTGCGCTCATTGCCAGGATGGAGAAAGGTAGAATTCTATGGTCATGTCGGAAGAAATGATATCATTCAATTATTGAAAAAAAGTGAAATCGGAATAGTTACTTTACATCCTACATCAAGTTATGTGGAGGCTTACCCCATAAAAATGTTCGAATATATGGCAATGAAGAATGCTGTCTTAGCTAGTGATTTTCCCATTTGGAGGTCAATAGTTGAAGGAGCCGATTGTGGTGAACTGGTCGATCCCCTTGAAGTTAAAGAAATTGCACGAAAGATAAAAGAAATGTTGGATAACCCCGATAAAACAAGAGCAATGGGTACTAATGGCGCCATTGCTGCACGCGAAACTTATCAGTGGAGTCGTGAATATGAGAAATTAAAAGCATTCTATTTACGACTTTCAAATCAGCCTAAATGATATTAAGTCGTTTATCCAGTCTTCAAAGAAATATGACCTTCGCTGATCTGGGCCTTGCTTGGATTATTTTCTTCTCAATCGTTTATCAAAAAATTGTCCCAATTGGTTTTGGATTAATGCTTCTTTCTTTGGTCTTTCAGAGGGGAAAAATCACAAAAACTGAACTGAATTATTTTTTCATCAAAGGTCCATCATTGTGGTTTGTTTTGTATTATTTTTTATTGGTGATTGGTTTATTGTGGACTGAAAATCAATCTTTTGCCATGTCGAAATTAGAGAATAAATTAGCTTTTATTCTACTGCCAATACTTCTGTTTTATACTGTCCGCAAATGGAATAATTTTGAATGGAAGCAACTTCTTATTTGCGCTTTACTTTTGGCATTGGTCATGAATGAAATATTGGCCATGTGGAGATATATCGGACAAACAGAAAATTCGTGGCAGTTTGAGTTTTTATCCTCTCGATTTTCAATTTTTATGCATCGTAGTTACTTTGCATGCTACCTCATTATTGGGATAATTTTGCTATTTGAGAAGGTGCGAAGAGACTTTTCAATTTCTACAATAGCTCTCCTTTGTTTTTTTAGTGTTGGTGTATTACAAACAGAGTCGAAAGCCGGTATTTTGTGCTTGTTTTTGGTATTGGCAGTTCAATTTTTTTCTTTTTTGAAATTAAAACAAAAAAAGTTCAATTGGATAATGATGTTTTCTATTTTCCTATTTTCTTCGTTTTTATTAATCAATAACCCAATAAAGTCAAGGTTTGAGACTATGTTTAGTGCAATTGGAAATATTCAAACAAAAAATAATAAATCCATCGAAAGTAATGCGGCTAGAATTTTAATGTGGAATGCATCTTGGAATGTTTGGAAAGAAAATTTTTTAATTGGAACAGGAACCGGTGATTACAATGATGAGCTTGTCGCTTACAACAAATCAAAGAATAACCTGGGTATAGTGAAAGAAGAATTAAATTCTCACAATCAATTCTTAAATACTGCGGTTCAATTGGGAATTTTAGGTCTGAGCGTTCTAGTTTTTATATTTATTTCTAGTTATTATCACTCCGAAAGAAGTATTTCCCATTTATTAATATTAATAGTGTTCTTACTTAATTTTTTAGTTGAATCTTTTCTTGAAACGCAAGCAGGGATAGTTCTTTTTTGTACTTTATTGCTATTATTTTATTCAAGAAAAAAGGATGATAAATTATCGATAACAAACTAAAATGAAGATACTTTTTTTAACGCAATATTATCCCCCTGAAATTGGAGCTCCTCAAAATAGGTTGCACGAATTGGCTGTTCGATTGAGAGCGCATGGCGTCGAAGTTGAAGTTCTCACTGCCCTTCCAAATTATCCAAAAATGGAGGTTCAGGAGAAGTATAAAAATGGAAAAAATCGCGAAGAAATCATTGACTCAATTCCAGTTCATCGTTCGTGGATTTATGTGTCAAAATCAAAAGGAGTCATTTCTCGCTTGTTGAACTATTTTAGCTTTGTTTGGTCGTCCTATTGGCGAGGTAGAAAACTAGGCAACTTTGATTTTTTATTGGTAGAAAGTCCTCCTCTCTTTTTAGGGTATTCAGCTATGCGCTTATCGAAAAAATTAAATGCGAAACTTATTTTTAATGTAAGTGATCTTTGGCCTGAAAGTGCTGAAAAATTAGGTATTGTAACAAATGAACGCTTATTAAAACTGGCATATAACCTCGAGGCAATGTGTTACCAAAGGGCAACGTTGATAACGGGACAAACAGAGGGCATAGTTAACGATATTAATCAAAGGTTTCCGGAAGCTTCTTTGTATTGGTTACCCAATGGTGTCGATGTTGATTTTTACGACCCAGACAAGGTAAAACCCTCGAATTTCAGAGAAAAAAATGGATTTAATTCACAAGATGTTTTGTTTTTTTACGGCGGTATTCTCGGGCACGCACAAGGACTTGAAGTAATNNAGTGCATGCCGCCAATGAATTGAAAGATCAGGTGAACATTCAATTTATTATGCAAGGTTCTGGTCCAGAAAAAGATAAATTAATGAAACTTAAAGAGGACTTTAAGCTAAACAATGTCCATTTTCTGGATCCGGTTTCAAAATTAGAAATGCCGGAAATTGTAAAAGCCGTGGATGTTGCGCTGGTGCCCTTGAAAAATCTACCCTTATTCCAAGGAGCAATACCATCAAAAGTTTTTGAGGCACTTTCGATGAAAAAGCCATTGCTCCTAGGTGTTGATGGTGAAGCTCGCAGACATTTTATTGAAAAGGCGGAGGCAGGGTTGTTTTTTGAGCCAGAAAACGCTAGAGAATTAGCGAAACAAGCGAAAATTCTTGCATTGGATGAGTCAAAAAGACGTGTCATGGGAGATAATGCACGGAAGTATGTCGAATTACAGTTTAACAGAAATAAACTGGCAGCAAGTTTTTTAGAGAAATTAAAAGAAATTCAACAACCATAAGGTAAATACTATGCAAGTTTGTGTGTATTGTGCAAGTAGCGCTAAAATTGATTCCATTTATTTTGATGCTACATCCAAATTAGCAAAAGAGTTTGTTAACCATAACGTAGACGTTGTTTTCGGTGGAGGTTCCTCGGGATTGATGGGGCAACTTGCAGATTCAGTTTTGGCTAACGGAGGGAAAATTAAAGGAATAATGCCTCAATTCATGAATGAAGTAGAATGGGGGCATAAAGGCGTTTCTGATTTTGTGTATACACAGAGTATGCACGAACGAAAAGCAAAGTTTTTGGAGGGAACTGATGCCTTAGTTGCACTGCCTGGTGGAGTGGGTACATTTGAAGAATTATTTGAAGCAATTACCTTGAAAAAGCTTGGACAATTTACGAAACCAATAGTTGTATTAAACACAAAAAATTATTTTGATCCGTTTAGAACTCTCATGCAACATGCCTGCGACGAAGGATTTATGGGAATTGAATACATGGAGAGTTTTACACTCGTTAATGAACCGCATGAGGTTCTTCCGACAATTATAAAAATGGCAAATTGGACGAAAGGTTTGCTTGACGCGGGAAAGTATAGGCATTAATCATTTTTGCTATTTTTGTCCTCATGATTCCATTTTCTCCCCCTAGAATAGACCAACGAGTCTTAGATGAAGTAAATCAAGCCTTGTTAAGTGGTTGGATTACAACTGGTCCAAAAACCAAATTGTTTGAAAAGAAAATTACGGAATATTGTGGCTGTAAAACTACGGTAGCTGTAAATTCTTGGACAGCTGGTATGGAGGTTTTTCTCAGGTGGTGGGGTGTAGGTGACGGCGATGAAGTAATTATCCCCGTTTACACGTACTGTGCAAGTGCAAATGTGGTTATTCATACCGGTGCAAAACCTGTGATGGTGGATATCAGTTCGGATGACTTTAATATTTCATTGGAAAAAATAAAAGCGGCCATCACTCCTAAAACCAAGGCAATCATGCCTGTTGACATTTCAGGATATCCATGTGATTATAGTGCAATTTACAAAATTGTCGAATCTGCAAAAGATATTTTTACAGCAAAAAATGATAATGAGCGCAAATTGGGCAGGATTTTAATTGCTGCCGATGCGGCACATAGTTTTGGTGCTACATATGAAGGTAAAAGAACTGGAGCTCTTGCGGATGTTACTTGTTTCTCTTTTCACGCCGTGAAAAACTTAACAACAGCTGAAGGGGGTGCCGTTTGTTTCAATCTACCAGATAGCTTCGATCACGAAGAAATTTACAAGGAGTTTTGCATTAAAATCTTACATGGTCAATCAAAAGATGCGCTGGCAAAAACGGTAAAAGGGGCCTGGCGGTATGATGTGCTAGAGCCGGGATTTAAATGTAATATGACGGATTTGCAGGCAGCAATTGGTTTGGTAGAACTCGAACGATACGAAGAAAATTTAGAAAGAAGAAAACAAATATTTGAGGCTTATGACGCGGCCTTTAAGCCAGAGAATTGGGCGATTACACCCGTTTATAAAAGCGACAATCGAGAAACTTGCTACCATCTTTATTTGATGAGAATTGCAAATGTATCCGAAGCACAACGCGACTCTATCATACAAGAGATTTTTGAGCAAGATGTTGCAGTGAATGTACATTTTCAACCGCTACCGCTTTTGACTGCCTATAAGGAAAGAGGCTATTCAATAGATCA
>DORI01000190.1:16199-21612 GCA_003512365.1 Crocinitomicaceae bacterium
TGATAGGATAACTTATGTTTTTCTTCTCGAAAGCTTGAATCCTAAGATTGCCATAGGGAAATAAGCAAGGATTAAATCTATGGAATCAAACCAAATAGGTGAAGGTAAAATCAGCACCATGTATATGCCGCCTGCAAAATAAAATCCAGCCATCAATAAAGGAAAAAACAACTTTTTTGCTTTCGAAAAATAAGTGTAAAAAACAACTCCAATCAAAGTGCCTAATGAATGCGACAAAAAAGGAAATAAGTAATGTTTTGTTTCCATAACTGACATTGCTTTTGCCAAGTCTTCTGCATTATTCATGTCATAACCACTTGGAGGAGGAATTATTTCCATTCCAAGAGTAAGAATTAACGAATTGAAAGCCGCGCCTAAAATTAAAGAGACGATAAAAAGAAATACAGACTTCATATGGGAATTTCATCAAAAATATAGAATTAACCTTTACTTACCAATCCTTAATCCATTTCAATTTAGAAACCTTCGCATTGGTATAAGGAAAAACAACTTTGCGAAAAATAGGATATAGCATTCGTGTGAAAAATTGAGCTACTTTATAAATTTTCCCAATTTGCCAAGTAACTGAAATGTGCTGAACACCATTCGTTGTTAGAACAATATAATTTTTGGAATAGTACGTCGGTAAAACATCTAGCACTCCATCCGGTCCTGGAAATTCGTGCAAGACTCTTCCGTGCGATAAATCAATTGAATTTTTTTCAAAATGCTTTCGGAGTTTTTTCCATCTTTTGTGTTTGATACAGTTGCAAACCTGGCAATTCTTTGAACAGGTATTACTAAAAAATAAGTCAGTATTAAAATCATCTTTTTGCATGTGAATGGTCGTATAATTCGAATATATTCCACCAAGTGGCAATTCAAGTCGATTTAAGGAATCTGGAGAAAATTGGCCTTTCTCATGGTGATAGAAAAAATGTTGGGAAAGAGGCTCGGAATATGGATTGTAATGCACGAGCACTTCATAATCTTGAATAGGAAGAGTAGGAACAAGATAGGATGATTCAACGTGTTTTAGTTGATTATTCCGGTCATTAAGAAAAATGGGGAAGGTATAGGATTCATTAGGGTCTAAATTCACGATGCTTGGATAACCGTGATAAAGTGAAGTGTCCATTTCCAATTCAATAGGGTCAGTATAAACTTGTTCGTAGTGGTCGCCTGATGAAGGGAAGATACCAGAACCAGAACTAGTAACTTTATACCATTGTAATTGAATGATTCTTTTGCCTCGATTTTGGGAAGACGGAATTACGATAGCATGTCCAATAGAATCAATATTGGTAAAAACCACATTCCACTGCATGATATTTTTGGTATTTGCCGCTGTTGTAACTGTTTTTAGCTCTATGGAAAGATAAATTGGACGAAGATTTGCGAAAGAATTTTCTACGATGAAAGAGGCCAATAAGAATACTAAAAAAGGTTTTTTCATGGTGGGTTAATCATTGAACATTTTTGGATAGCGAGGAGCATATTCTACAAGTTTATTCCATTCTTTCCACGTGTAATAGCGATTTTCAAATTCTAGTTGGCCATCACTGTAAATAATGAGTTGCGCATTTTGGCCACTTTCCGAGTAGGAAACTCGAGCATAACATTCCTTTATTTCTGTAATTGAAAGTGAAGGTTCACTTCTTTGAGGATAGTCAATTTCTATTCCCCGATAAACATTATTTCCTTCTAATTTTTGATAAAAAAAGGAAGCATGTTCACCTAAATATTTTTGAATTAAAGAATAAGTGAGATAATCCTTAAGTTTTATTTCACCTTGATATATGCCATTTTCCAATTTTAATTCATCCAGCTTCCAATTCATACTTTCTAAGATGTGCAATAACGATTTAACACGAATATTTGATGTGTCTTGTCTTTCTAATCCGATATAATATACATGTGGCAATTGAAAAATCAATGCGGGGGTTTCTGCTTTATTTAATTCGAAAGTTTGATCTTCTTTTTCGAGAGCCTTTTGAGCCATTCCAATCCAATAGGCAATGGAATCTCGTTTAAGCAGCATTTCCTCCCACGATTTAAATGGGGCAGATTGAGGAATTAGGGAATTGGCACTAAGCTTAAATTCCTTTTGCTCTTTGGAACTGAATTTATCCCATGAGATTAGTTCGTTTTTGTTTTCCGAGCAACCAAACTTGTATTTTTTGGAATAGATAAATGTTCCATTGGAATTTTGAATTCTCCACTCGCCATTCCGAATTCCTTTATCATAATATCCCGTGGTAAGAAATCTATTAATGGTATCTATTTCAACTAATTTTCCATGTATGCGATTCTCTAAATATTCTTTTTTAGAAAATAAAATCCCAGTTGAACTGTAGTGCTCATCAATTTTTAGATTATTGTTAATTTCCACTTTAAGTTTTATTCCTCCGGAGTTGTAATATTGAATCGCTAGTTGATAAACCTCCTGTGGACGATTAGCTGAAGTTTGTTCTGAAAGTAAAATCCCCGAAGAATTCCATTTTTTATACTGATCGTATCGCGTGGTTTCCTTCCAGTAACCGTGACGATATTGCTCCATTTGACCATTTTGAAAATAGCTCACAAAATTGGTGTCTGCATTCGGTAAATTATTCAGAATTGATTTGAGTTTGAGGTTGTCGTAATAGAGTTTCTCGAAAAGCAAATAGTTTTGGTTATTCCAATTGCTTTGTGTTCCGTTCGAATAAATGGCATGCCTCAAAGTTTTACCATTCTCATTCCATTTAGTAAGAATTCGTCGATTTTCTTTATCGATGTATTTTTCCTCAAGTTTAATTCCGGCATCATTCCAAGTTGTTTCCTGAATTGGAGCAAATGGATTAATAGCATTTTCATCGTGAATAGATAATTGAATCAAACGACCCTTGTCATTGTAAACTTCCCAATTTCCGACCTTTAGATTATGACGATACGTTCCTTTTTCATGTACTTGTCCATTGTAATGATAGCTGATCCATGAACTATCTAGGTTTCCCTCTTTGTAAGTCCCCATAGATTTTAATTTACCATTGGAATGAAATTCACGAATTGCCCCATCTAATAAATGAATAGCATCTTGACGATAAATAGAAAGTGTGTTATAATTCTCTTCTCGAATGAGATTTCCTTTTTCATCAAATTCTTCGTGTTTACCGTAGGGAACAATTATACCGGTATAGCCGAAAGCATCAACAGTATGAGGTGGATGTTCTTTCAAATGAAACGAATCAATTTCAGATAATTTAATAAATGCATATTCTTTTCGAAAGCGCAAAGGTCCATTGTGATGGTATTCAGTTATAAGACTCCTTCTCCGTTTATCCTTGTCTAAATAAAATCGCCAATGATTCACCAAAATTCCTTTTTCATTCCATTCTTCTAGTGTTCCCAATTCATTTCCAAAAATCGGATTATGATTCATTTTGGTTCGAACGCGCTTTTGCTCTGATTGATATTGATTGAAAAAATTGAGTTCTTCTTCGACTAAAAGTCCATTATTAAAAACCCGCTTTTCGTATATTTTTCCATTTTCACTGATTTCACAAACTCCATCTCTAGGTGTTCGCATGTCGTCTTGAAAATACGTAGAGAACAAATAATGTCCGCCTTTTTTGTTGTAATAATTGAAATTACAATGTTGACAATAGCAACTTAGCGCAATGAATAGAGAAATAAAAAGCAGTACAAATTTCACTTTCAAATCTACAAGTTAATTCTTTAATGGTTAAATAATATACTAAAAACTTTGTTATAAATCAAGAGTATAAAGATTAAAAAATAACCATAAATTAGATTAAAAATAAATCAAAATGCTAGTAAAAACTTTTTCGTCCACTGTATTTGGAATTCATGCAGCTACCATCACCATAGAGGTCAATTTAGGAATCGGTATAAATTTTTACCTTGTTGGACTTCCTGATAATGCTGTAAAAGAAAGCCAGCAACGCATCAAGGCTGCATTCGCAAATAACGATTTAAAGTTTCCCGGAAGAGAGATTACGGTAAATATGGCACCGGCAGACATCAGAAAAGAAGGATCTGTCTACGATTTACCTATTGCTATTGGAATCTTAGCTGTAAGTGCCCAGGTTGAATGTCAGAAATTAACCGACTACATTATGATAGGAGAATTGTCCTTAGATGGATCTTTACAACCGACAAAAGGGGTTTTACCAATAGCCATTCAAGCAAAGAAAGAAGGATTTAAAGGGATAATCGTACCTAAAGAAAATGCTTTAGAGGCCGCAGTTGTGGATGGAATAGAAGTCTATGGGGCAGCCTCAATTACACAAGTTATTGACTTTCTTAATGGGAATGAAGGAGCAATTGAACGAAGTGAGCACGAGAAAGATGTATTCAGTTCAGAAGAAGATAATCTTCCAAAGGTAGATTTTGAGGAAGTTAAAGGTCAACTTATGATTAAACGAGCATTTGAAATTGCTGCTGCGGGATCACATAACATAATGCTCATCGGCCCTCCCGGCGCCGGTAAATCCATGCTTGCAAAACGATTACCTACGATTTTACCGCCTATGACTTTATCGGAGGCATTAGAAACCACGACAATCCATAGCGTCGCAGGAAAAATGAAATCTTGTACCGGACTTATTAAGTCGCGACCTTTCAGAAAGCCTCATCACACAATTTCAGATATAGGATTAATCGGTGGGGGAAGTCATCCGCAGCCTGGAGAAATTTCGTTAGCTCATAATGGTGTTCTTTTTTTAGACGAACTACCGGAATATAAACGCCAAGTTCTCGAGGTTTTGAGACAACCTTTAGAAGATAGAAGTGTGAACATATCTCGAGCAAAATTTTCTATTGACTACCCTGCAGGATTTATGTTGGTTGCAGCCATGAATCCTTGTCCGTGTGGTTATTTCAATCATCCAGAAAAAGAATGTGTTTGCGCTCCTGGGGTTGTTCAGCGTTATTTGAATAAGATTTCAGGCCCCTTAATGGACAGAATCGATTTGCATGTTGAAGTTACACCCGTGAAATTTGACGAATTAACGGCTAAATTACCCTCAGAGAAAAGTGATGAAATTCGAAAAAGAGTTGTCAATGCCAGAGAAATTCAAAAAAAGCGTTACGGAAACAGAGAAGGCATTCATGCCAATGCTCACATGAACAAAAAAGAAGTCGAAAATTATTGTCAACTAGACGAAGTTTGTCTCTCCATTTTAAAAACAGCAATGGAAAAATTAGGATTATCGGCAAGAGCATATGATAGAATAATCAAGGTGGCACGAACCATTGCTGACTTAGATGCTTCTGATAGAATTAAACCTCACCATTTAGCTGAAGCTATCCAATACAGAAGTTTGGATAAAAACATGAATTCAGTATCTCTCACCAAACCGGTCATGGTCTGAATCAAAAATTAAGTTTAACTTTAGTCTAAAATATTTAT
>DORI01000157.1 GCA_003512365.1 Crocinitomicaceae bacterium
TCTACCATCCTTATACATCTCAGAACGCGCCATTTCAGCACCATTCAATCTTCCAGAAATCTTTATTTTAATTCCCTCTGCACCCATTCTCATTGTTCCGGCAATTGCCATTTTAATTGCTCTTCTAAATGAAATACGAGCCTCTAACTGTCTTGCAACACCATCTGCTACAAGTCTTGCGTCTAACTCAGGTCGTTTAACCTCGAAGATGTTAATTTGGATTTCCTTTTTGGTAATCTTTTTTAACTCTTCTTTTAATTTATCAACCTCTTGACCACCTTTGCCGATGATAACTCCTGGTCTTGCTGTGTTGATCGTTACAGTTACTAACTTTAACGTTCTTTCAATGATGATTTTCGCAATACTTGCTTTCGCTAAACGAGCATTTAAGTAACGACGTATTTGATCATCTTCAACTATCTTGTCACGATAATCACTTCCACCATACCAATTTGATTCCCATCCGTGAATGTAACCAAGTCTATTGCCTATTGGATTTGTTTTTTGTCCCATTTCCTATTTCTTATTTAGCGCCATCAACAACGATGGTAACATGATTTGACCTTTTTCTAATTCTGTGTGCTCTACCTTGTGGCGCGGGTTGTATTCTTTTTAACATAGCACCACCGCCAACTTCTACTGAACGAACGACCAATGTCTCTTGACTAATATCAGCACCTTCATTCTTTTGTTCCCAATTTGCAATAGCAGATCGCAATAACTTCTCTAAACTTAATGAGGCATCTTTTCCGTTGAAATGTAGTATGTTGAGTGCTTTGTTAACTTCTACACCACGAATTAAATCAGCTAATAACCTCATCTTGCGAGGGGAAATTGGAGAATTATTTAATTTGGCTATTGCCAATGACTTCTTATTCTCTTTCAGCTTTTCAGCTCTTAAACGTTTTCTTGCTCCCATGATTTATATCTTAACGTTTCTTATCTTTTTTATTTCCACCATGACCACGGAAGTTTCTCGTCGGTGAGAATTCTCCTAACTTGTGACCTACCATATTTTCAGTAACAAAAACAGGTATAAACTTATTACCATTGTGAACTGCAAAAGTCAATCCCACAAACTCTGGAGTAATTGTTGATGCCCTTGACCAAGTTTTTATTACCGCCTTGCTATTTGAAGCCTGAGCCTCATCTACTCTTTTCATCAATTTATAGTGAACAAAAGGTGGTTTCTTTAACGAACGACTCATAACTTATTTTTTTCTTCTTTCAATTATTAGATTATTCGAATATTTAGTTTTCGATCTAGTTTTGTATCCTTTAGCAGGTAAACCTTTTCTGGATCTCGGATGTCCTCCGGCATTTCTACCTTCACCACCTCCCATTGGGTGATCCACTGGATTCATTACAACACCACGAACGCGAGGTCTTCTTCCTAACCATCTTGAACGACCAGCTTTACCTGAAACCACTAAATTATGTTCTGCATTAGAAACAGAGCCTATCGTCGCTAAACATGTCGTTAGAATCATTCTTGTTTCACCCGAAGGCATTTTAATGATAGCATATCGACCATCTCTCGCGTTTAACTGAGCGTAAGTACCTGCTCCACGGGCAATCACTCCACCTTTTCCTGGAGTCATTTCAATATTATGGATTACCGTTCCAAGAGGAACATCTGCTAGGTACATAGCATTTCCAACATTTGGTGTCGCTGACTTACCCGAAACAACCACGTCGCCAACCTTTAATCCCGTTGGAGCGATGATATATCGTTTCTCACCATCTGCATAAAACAACAAAGCGATATTAGCCGTTCTATTTGGGTCATACTCAATCCCTTTAACCGTAGCTGGAATATCAAATTTATTTCTTTTGAAATCAATAACACGATACTTTTGCTTGTGTCCTCCACCAAGGTAGCGCATTGTCATACGACCGTCATTATTTCGACCACCAGACTTCTTCTTTGAAGCCAATAGACTTTTTTCCGGAGTTGATTTTGTAATATCACTTAAATCCATGGCCACTTTGTGACGCGTACCTGGAGTGATTGGTTTAAACTTTTTTAAACTCATGGTTAATCATTAATAATTGTTAAACAAATCAATGGTTTCACCATCTGCAACCGTTACCACCGCCTTTTTCCATTGTTTGCTTTTTTGCTCAACAATTCCCTTATTGGTGTATTTCACAGAGGATTTACCACCGCCATAATTTGATGTACGAACATCTGTGACATGTACTCCATACATTTTCTCGACGGCATTTTTAATTTCTATTTTGTTTGCCTTTCTATCTACTTCAAAAGTAAATCTGTTCATCTTTTCACTAGCCGAAGTTGCTTTCTCTGTAATCAAAGGCTTCTTAATTATCGTTTGCATGTTCAATTAATTAAGTATATTTTCAATTTTTTCTACAGCATCCTTCACTAATACAACCTTCTTAGCATTAAGAATATCATATGTATTAAATGAATCAGCAGTCACCACTTTTACTTTTCCTAGATTTCTAGCCGCTAAATAAACATTATCTGTAGCTTCAGCTAAAATGAAAAGTACCTTCTCATTCTCAAGTTTTAATCCTTCCAAAACTGATTTAAAACTTTTTGTTTTTGCCTCGGCTAAGTTAAAACTATCTAAAACAACAAGTCCGTCATGTTGAGCTTTGTATGCAAATGCTGACTTTCTAGCTAATCTTTTCAACTTTACGTTAAGTTTAAAATGATAGTTACGTGGGCGGGGTCCAAAAATTCGCCCTCCTCCTACTCTTGTTCCAGATTTCACACTTCCTGCTCTTGCTCCACCAGTACCTTTCTGTTTTTTCAACTTTTTTGTGGATCCAGAAATTTCATTTCTTTCTTTGGACTTATGGGTACCTTGTCTGCGATTAGCTAAATGCTGTTTAACATCTAAATAAATCGCATGATTGTTAGGCTCAATTCCAAATACATCATCAGATAATGTTACGGAACCTGATGTTGCTTTTCCTTTTACGTCAACTAATTTTACTTCCATCACTTTCTAATTGTAACTGTTGAACCATTAGCACCAGGAATTGAACCTTTGACGATTACAATGTTCTTGTCTGCTATCACTTTTAAAATCTGTAGGTTGGAAGCCAAACGTCGCTTATTTCCCATTTGACCAGCCATGCGCATTCCTTTGAATACTCTAGCAGGATAAGAACAAGCTCCGATTGATCCTGGCGCTCTAAGTCTGTTATGCTGACCATGTGTAGACTGACCTACTCCACCGAAACCATGACGTCTCACAACACCTTGAAACCCTTTACCTTTCGATGTGCCAATGACATCAACAAATTCACCTTCTTCAAAAATTGCTGCATCTACAACATCTCCTAGGCTTAAACCATCGAATCCTTTGAATTCAACTAATTTCGCTTTTGGAGCAGTATTGGCTTTTTTAAAGTGTCCTTTCAAGGCGTTAGGAGTGTTTTTTTCTTTCTTTTCTCCATAACCCAATTGAACGGACTCGTAACCATCTCTGTCTTGTGTTTTTATTTGTGTTACAACACAAGGACCAGCTTCTATAACTGTGCATGGTAATGCCTTACCCTCGGCACTGTAGATGCTAGTCATTCCGACTTTTCGACCTATTATTCCTGGCATTTTTATTTTATTTTAATTATTACACTTTTATTTCTACGTCTACTCCACTTGGTAATTCAAGTTTCATTAACGCATCTACTGTTTTTGAACTACTGCTGTAAATATCCATTAAACGCTTGTAAGCACACAATTCAAATTGCTCTCTTGCCTTTTTATTCACGTGCGGTGAACGTAATACAGTGTAAATTCTTTTGTGAGTAGGTAATGGTATCGGACCACTTACAACTGCACCTGTTGATTTAACAGTTTTAACGATTTTCTCTGCCGATTTATCTAGCAAATTGTGATCGTATGACTTTAATTTAATTCTAATTTTCTGGCTCATTTTTATATCAATTAAGCTGTAATTTTACCATTTGCCTTTGAAACTACCTCATCTGAAATTTGCTTTGGTGCTTCTGAATAGTGCGAAAATTCCATTGAAGAAGTAGCACGTCCTGATGTGATTGTTCTCAATTGTGTTACATATCCAAACATTTCAGATAACGGAACATCGGCCTTGAGAACTTTCGCTCCATTTCTGTCGTCCATACCTTTCATCATTCCGCGTCTTCTGTTCAAGTCACCAACAACATCTCCCATATTCTCTTCTGGCGTAACCACCTCTAACTTCATAATTGGTTCAAGAAGAACAGGAGCACATGATTTTAGAGCTGCTCTATAGGCCATCTTGGCACACAATTCAAAAGATAATGAATCTGAATCGACATTGTGGTAAGATCCATCAACCAATTCAACTCGCATTGCGTCTAAAGGGAATCCTGCTAATACTCCATTTTTCATGGACTCTTTGAAACCTTTTTCTACTGAAGGAATAAATTCTCTTGGAATATTTCCTCCTTTGATGCTGTTCACAAATTCTAAACCTGTCTTAGTTTCATCTGTTTGAGGCGAAATTTTAACCAAAATATCAGCAAATTTACCGCGACCACCCGTTTGTTTTTTATAAACTTCTCTATGTTCAGCAGATCCATTAATATTTTCACGGTATGCTACCTGAGGTGCACCTTGATTTACTTCAACTTTGAATTCTCTTTTTAACCTGTCTATAATAATTTCCAAGTGTAACTCACCCATTCCAGAAATAATAGTTTGACCGGTTTCTTCATCCGTATTAACTCTAAATGTCGGATCCTCTTCAGAAAGTTTAGATAAACCAATCGAAAGACGATCTGTATCTGCTTGCGTTTTTGGTTCAATTGCCAATCCAATTACCGGATCAGGGAAAACCATAGATTCTAGAATAATCGGTGCATTTTCAGCACAAAGAGTATCACCTGTTTTGATATCTTTAAATCCAACAACAGCTCCAATATCTCCGGCACCTAACTCAGGAATTTGGTTCTGTTTGTTAGCGTGCATTTGGAAAATACGAGAAATTCTTTCTTTGTTCTCAGACCTCGTATTTAATACATATGACCCTGCTTCTAGTTTTCCAGAATATGCACGAACAAAACACAAACGACCAACAAACGGGTCCGTAGCGATTTTGAATGCCAAACCTGAAAAAGGCTCATCATAAGAAGGTTTTCTTGATATTTCCT
>DORI01000165.1:0-175 GCA_003512365.1 Crocinitomicaceae bacterium
TGTCCTGCTGATGATACAATGCTGTTAATCCAATGGCTGAACGCTCCATGTTGATTTTGATGAGCTCAGGTCGATCTTTTTTAAGTGTAAATTTTGTTGGCCTTGTCTGGAATAAAGTCGTTTTCAAATTTAAGCTCATGTGTGCGAGGTACCAAACCACTTGCATGGCGGGAGT
>DORI01000165.1:197-4394 GCA_003512365.1 Crocinitomicaceae bacterium
GAGAAACAAATATTTCCAATTCATGGTCCTTTAATTCAGCAAGAAAGGGATTGGTTTTGGATTGAATTTCAGCATGATTGATTAGGTCATTAATATCCATATGCCGAATGCTGATTTTACGATCGGGATATTTTTTAAGTAGCGCACTTCTAATGTGTAAAGCCCGAAGATCTTCTTCCTTTTCTGCAGAAAGTAGTATGTGCTCATCGTGTTTGTAAAAGTGCTGATGAAAGGATAGGGTAGGTCCGTCTTCTACCACTTGACCATCTGCAAAGTCGTGTTGATAGGCGTGCCAAGAAATTAAGTATTTCATATTAAAAAATGATATATAAAGTAAAAATAGATATTAAATATAGGAAATAATACGCAATATTCTATTAAAAATAGTTTGGCATATTCATTGACTAAGAGTCGGCACAACAACGACTAGACATGCAAGAATTAAAAATTGAAACAGTTTCAGCTGAGGAACTTGTATTGAACAATCAGGCAAAAGAGGATTTTAAAGTAGCATTTTCAATGCAAGACAATCGAAAACTTAAAGATTTACTTCACGACGAGGGTATATTTTTTGGAAAATGGAACAAAGGGAAATGTGTTAATAGGTTGTGTGCAACGTACCATCCGGGAAAATTTATTGAGAGTAATTTCATAGGAGAAGAAGTGAACGAAGGATTGTCTTTTGATTTGAATCCTAATGAACTAACCTTGGAATTTCGTTTCTTTGATTTCGATCCATTATTTAATTCTGATCAATTTCCGGATGTGCAAACAAAGTTTCAAGATCCTATCCGTCAAGAACTTAAAGAAATCAAGTTCTATTTCAGCTTGCGATTTAAAGAAGGAAAGATCGTGAGTATCCGAAGGCCAAGAAAAGTGATAGCGGATGTAACAAAATTAAAGGCCGAAAATTAACACGTAACAAACAAAAACAAATAACATGAAAAACAACAAAACGATTTACCATTTTGTGGTAGATCAAAGCGGATCCATGGCAGGATTAGAGGGAATGGTAATCGAATCATTTAATAGCCAATTTAATACATTAAAGCAGTTAAAGAAAGAGTTTCCGGAGCAAGAATTTGAAGTGAGCTTAACTTATTTTGAAGATGAAGTCACTGATTTGCTTTTGTTTCAGCCGATTGACAGTTTAAAAACCATGACTCGAGAAGATTTTAAACCGGGTGGTTTAACAGCTCTTTTTGATGGTATAGGAAGATCGATTGATGCTATTCGCCTAAAGTATGAAAACTTAATTTTAGATGATGCAGCTTCTGTTGTAATGGTAATTATTACCGATGGTGGTGAAAATGCTTCTAAGTATTACACAAAATTAGCGATTTCTCAAAAAATAAAACAATTAGAGGAATCCGGAAATTGGACCTTCACTTTTATTGGTGCAGGGTTGGATGCTGCGCAAGTGTCCCAAGGATTGAACTTGAATAGAGAGAATGTCCTTTCATATGATCGCCAGCATTTTAATGGAATCATGAGTGATGAAATGGAACAAGCGGCTCGCTCTTACGCACAAGCAAAAAGTCAAGGTAGAGTCAAAACAACCTATATGGATGAAGTGACGCATAAAGACAAACGCGATTGGAACGTTAATTAATGAATGATTAGGAGCTGTCTATGTGGCAGCTCCCTTTTTAGTTGCTAATTTATGAAGACAAAAACGTTAACAACCAAACGCGAAGCCTTGGTGCATTTTTTTCAGCTCATGGACATCGAAATGNNCGGACCTATCAAGATTTTCCAAAGGAAGTTTTTATTGAAAAATTATCGCGAACTTTTGATGAGTTTAAGGAGAAAGGCGATACCTTTTTGAATGCTATTCAAGGCACTTGTGGTATCTGTGATAAAAGTAAAAATGGATTTATGTTTATCGGAAATGCAAGTAAGCAATACATGAGCCTCATTTTCGATATGGAGGGAAATGTTGCAAAAGATGTATTCGAGTGTGCTAAAATGAAAGTAGGTTTCTCTGATGTGGATCGTTCTAATCAATTATGGATTCAACCGCTGGATTTAGACATGCCGTTTTAGCACTTTTCCATCGAGGTTCCATTCTTTTTTAATCGGGATGTTCAACCACTCAAAAAGCGTGGGAAGGATATCGACTAAATTCGTTTTTTCTGCAGTAAGATTAAGAGGAGCTTGGTTTGGGGTTCGAATGACATACCAAATGAATCGTGTTTCCTTTTTATCTTCTTGTTGGTCGTGATGTCCTTCGCATCCGCCATGATCGGTTGTCACAATCACCATCCATTCTTCTTGAAATCTATTTTCTCGGTATCGAACCAACTCCATTAATTGAGTCAGATACGCATCGCTCCTTTGAATTGCTTTGATATATTTTGGGTTGTCTGGAGAGAATCCTGTTTCGTGGCCATTAAAATCTGGATCATTGAAATGTAATACGGTAAGGTCTGGAGTTTGAGAATTTAATAGCATTAATGTTTGTTGGGTCAATTGGAAATCAGAATCTACCTCAATGGAAATGTTTTCATTCTGTGTAATGTCTAAAAATTGATCCCAATTGGATAAGTTTGCTGTTACAAATTCTGAACGTGTTTGCTTTGCCAGGGTAAAAAGATCTGGATAATCCGCGTAATGATTTCCAGAGAATGCATTTTCTGTTAAACCATGCTTTTCCGGCCATACTCCATGAAGTAAAGTTGACCAACCTGGCACACTTACGGTAAATGGACCACGATCTACATTCCAACTAAATGTGGCTTCTTTTGTCAAAGCGAAAAGGGTTTTGGTATCAGCAACTGCTAATGCATCCGTTCGAACCCCATCCCATCCCACGATTAGAACTTTTCGTTTATTAACTCCGATTTTTTGATCGTTTTTAAGCTGAATTATGGGGGAGTTAGTTTTGCTGCAAGTAAGAAGAAGCAGTGCAATGAAAACGGAACCTATTCTCTTTATATACAAGTTGAACGATTACGCCACAAAGGTGCATCCTTAAGTGAAAATTAGCGTTAATCCAAAAATATGCTTTGGTTATATTAGTTTAAACTCTTTGTTAATTGCAAATAGTCTCCTCCGTGTACTTTAGAATTTGTCTAACCTCCTCCAGTGTTGGAGCCTCAGCATAAGTTCTTAGAACAGGTTCAGTTCCCGACGGACGAATCATTACCCAGCGATCATCGTCAAAAAAGTACTTAAATCCATCAGTTGTTTGCAATTCTTTAACTGTATAAGGTCCAAAACTCTTGTACGCATCAGACTTGCAATTCGAAATAATGCGTTGCTTGAGATCTTCTGTAATATGTAAGTCATTGCGCTCAAACTTAAATTCTCCAACTATTTCGTATACTTCTTGAATTAACTCATCCAAGCTTTTTCCAGATTTAGCCATGAATTCCCAGATGATTAGACCCATCCAAATACCATCTCTTTCCGGAATATGACCTTTCACAGCAATTCCACCGGATTCTTCTCCTCCAAGTAAAACATCTTCTTTTACCATGATGGAGGCAATTTCTTTGAAGCCAATTTTTGTTGTAATATGCTCCAATCCATAATGCGCACACATCTTGTAAACTCTAGGTGTAACACTAAATGCTATGGCAACTTTGCCAGTCATTTGCTTATATTTCACCATGTAATGGATTAAAAGAAGAATAATGTGATGAGAATCTATGAATTCTCCCTTCCCATTGTAAAGACCAATCCTGTCTGCGTCACCATCGGTTGCCAATGCACAATCAAAATGATCGTGTTGTTTCAGAAATTTCTCTAAATCCTGAAGATTTTTCGCAATAGGCTCTGGTGCTTGTCCATAAAACGATGGGTTGTGTTCACAATGTAATAATGTTGTATTCGGAAGTAGTTGAGGGACTACTCGTTGTCCAGCGCCATACATTGCATCGTAGACGAGTTTCAATCCTGATTGTTCGATTGCGTTTAAATCGAACGAATTTTGAACATGTTTTATATAATCTGATTCGATATCTATAACCTCTACAAGTCCTTTTTCTATCGCACTTTGTATGGATACCTCTTCGTAATCAATGCTGCACGTTTCAGGGATTAATGCCTCAACTTCTGAAATGTGTTCTGGAGCCAATGGTCCTCCGAAATCTGCTTTTAGCTTGTAGCCATTGTATGTTGGTGGATTGTGACTTGCGGTTAAATCTACACCAATTTGACAACCATATTTTTTTGATGCTAAAGAAATCATTG
>DORI01000165.1:4429-5152 GCA_003512365.1 Crocinitomicaceae bacterium
TCCACGCGACATCATTACAGGAATTCCTTGCTTTACAAATATTTTGACACAAGTTTCCATGAATAATTCACCCCCGAATCGACAGTCGTGACCTACAAAAACTTTTGGTTGTTCGTAGTTGTTTTTTAACCAAATTCCTGTGGCTTCAGCAACACGAGCCACATTGTCAAAAGTAAATTCCTTGGCAATGATTGCTCTCCAGCCGTCGGTTCCAAATTTTATCATTAAAGCCATTACTTTTCAAATTCGATGATAGTTTTTTCAATTATTGCGATGCACTCTGTTAATTGCTCGGTAGTCATTACTAAGGGTGGAGCAAACCGAATAATATTTCCATGAGTAGGTTTTGCCAAAAGCCCATTATTTTTAAGTGCCACACAAATATCCCAAGCGGTTGTTCTATCAGGACTATCGTTGACCACAACAGCATTCAACAACCCTTTTCCTCTTACTAAAGTTAGTAAATCACTTTTAGAAATAATTCGTTTTAACTCTTTTCTGAATATTTCGCCGAGCTTTCGCGCATTTTGTATTAGTTTTTCCTCATAAACTACTTCAAGAGCTGTGGTTGCCACCTTCGCGGCAATTGGATTTCCGCCAAATGTAGAACCGTGTTGACCAGGTTTGATAACCATCATAACTTCGTCATCAGCCAAAACAGCAGATACGGGATAAACTCCTCCTGATAAAGCTTTACCTAAGATTAGTATATCTGGTTTTACG
>DORI01000173.1 GCA_003512365.1 Crocinitomicaceae bacterium
TGTGTTTTGAATACAGTTCCATGAATCCCAATGAAATCTCCAAGATCAAGTAACTTTTTAAAAACTTCATTGTAAAGCGTTTTGTCTTCGGTCGGACAAATTTCGTCACGATTGAAATAAACTTGAATCCTACCTGAAGCATCTTGCAATTCAGCAAAAGAAGCTTTTCCCATAATACGTTGAGACATCATCCTACCGGCTAAACAAACGTTCTTCCCTTCTTCAAAATCGCGTTTTAGCTCTTTAGCATAAGCATTTACAGGAAATAAGGCTGCAGGATAAGGATCTATACCCATTTCACGTAATTTGGATAGATTTTCTCTTCTTTGAAGTTCTTGTTCAGAAAGTTCGACTTGACTCATTGGCTTGTATTTGAGTCGCAAAGATAGAGAACTTGAACCAATTTGATGGAATCAATTCCTATCAATCATGGAATATCTTGCTTTTGAGAAAAGACGTATAGTACATATTCATCAAAGACGATGATGGGATTGTAACATGTCTTACCTCGGTATTCAAACACCCCGGGAGTGAAAAAAACCACGGCTTTTGTACCTTTTTTAGACCATGGACCTCTTGTCATGCCAATGGGTACGATATAATTGCCCCTAAGTGCTTTGGGAACAGGAAGTGAATCTCCTGGACGTTCTTTAAAACTTAATTTATTAAAATAACAGACTGAATCAGTTATCAGCCCTCTGTTTGCGTAAAAAAGTTTCATTTTCTCCGTTCGCATATCAAATTTGTCAGTCAAGGTATCGTGAGACATAATTAGGGAGTGAACATCCATTTGTAAATTACCTTTCAGCGACAAGGAATTTTCATCCACGTCCTCTAAAAAAGAAGAATCTTCAGCGGTAATGGCTAAGCGTTCTTTGAAATAAACAAGAGAATACGTATGCCCAAAAATATAACCGTCGAACACATCCTTCCTTGAAAGCAAATCGATTTGATTGTCTATGGGTTTACGTTTCTGATATTCCGACATAGAAATGGACTCGTCTTGCCTGTTTTCTCCACAGGAGACTAGTAGCAGAGAAACAAATGAAAAGGAAAAAACCGCTAGCAATAAACGCATAAATTACAGTTTAGCTTTTCTGAATTTTAAAAATCCCCCAACCTCTTGATGTTTTACTTCGTAGGCCTCGCCTGGAAATGTAAAAGCAATACTAGCATTGATGTAAAATAAGGATCCTGCACCAATCCCTTGAAAAAACGGGAGACCAAAGGGACCTACATTGGGAGTGTTTTTCGATTCTAAATCATCGATTAGCGCGTCTCCTAAAAAGTACTTATATGCTTCGGGGTTTTCTGCATAGTAGGTGGACCTAAAATCGGTAACACCCTCTGTGGTATGTGCGTATTGAAGCCCCTCTTGAAATTCAATACGAAAGTTTTTTGCCCTTCCAAAACGAAATTGTTGACCAATTCCTCCGCCAAATGAAACATAACTTCCGAGTTTAGTGTTTGCCGTGTACTCACCAGCCCAAATATCTTCGTATAGGATTGGATGCCAAACTTGTCCATAGGCAACTCTTGCAAAGTAAAAACTGCGGTGGCGTTGCTTTGGAATAGGATATTGGCGATACTCGAAAAACACATTCGTTCCGTAATCCAAATTTAATAAGTAGTGTGTGCACAAACCAATTTGATAACTTCTGGATGAAATGGGTTGGTATTCATAACGAATTCGAAATTTCCCAAACAGCCCGAATGTATTGAGGTAAACACCGTGTTTTGGTAAGAAAATTTCATCATCTGCACTGTTAATTTTTATAGTGTCTCCGTCGATAGAACGCGCCATGGACAGACTAACCTGTGTAAGAAAAAGGATGCTAAAGATTAATTTCATAATATTTTTGCTTAAACAAATGTAATGAAATGTTTAAATGCGCGAAACTAATGGTTACTTTGAACTTTGATGCAAACTTAAACGTTTGAAAAAAATGAGAGAAGAACAAGAATTAAAGGAATTAAGACCTTTAGTAGCAACAATGCCAACGGAAAACGAATTGGAGGTCTTTCAAAATGAAGTGCTTAGACCAATATTAAAATACCAACAAGAACTCTGGGGTTTTATTTCTCGACAGGAACCATTTATTTCAAAAGCTATTTCTTCAGGAAAATCTGCGTCAGAAAAATGGAATTTATTAATGAAAACGGCAACTAAAAATTCTTCCTTAAAATACCAATGGATAGGAATGGTGACCGGTTTATTAACTAACGTAGAATTCGCTTTTTATTATCAAAACAAAAAAGAACTGGATAAGAGAATAATGGGAATGTTAGCACAGCGAATGGTAGATTCTTACTAAGATACGCACTCTTGAACGGTGAGTTTTGTTAATTTTTCGTAAGCCTCTTTGATGTGGTGTACAGGTTCAATTACTAAGCGCAATTTGTCTTGTTGTTGCACCAATCTGTACCCGTCTCCTGCAGCCATTATATTCGTCAAAAGAGCCGTAAACGCTTCGGTTTCGAAAAATGGTGATTGAGGATTCGCAATGAAATAACCCACTAATTTGGAGGACTTTATCACCAAACGTTCAATTCCTGCATTTTGAGCTGCCCAACGCAATTTGAATGAAAAAAACAATTCTTTCACTTCCCTAGGAATTGGTCCAAAACGATCCTTAAGCTGAACAGAAAAGGATTCGAGTTCTTCCTCATTTTTTAATCCGTCAAGTTCTTGATATAAGCTCAAGCGCTCACTCACCTGGTTTACATAATCGTCAGGAATACGAACTTCCATATCCGTTTCAAAAACGCACTCGTTAACATATGATCCGAAAGAGTCTGTTTGTCGCTCGTCAAACAAATCTTTAAACTCACTTTCGCGTAGTTCATTCATCGCCTCGTTTAAGATTTTTTGATACATCTCAAAACCAATCTCCGAAATAAAACCACTTTGTTCACCACCAAGCATATTTCCGGCTCCTCTTATATCTAAATCTTTCATGGCAATATTGAACCCGACCCCTAAATCAGAAAACTGCACCAAAGCTTCTAATCGCTTTCTCGCCTCAGCGGTCATCATACTAAATTTTGGAGCAACAAGGTAACAAAAACCTTTTTTATTGCTGCGCCCTACGCGTCCTCTCAATTGATGTAAATCGCTTAAACCAAACGTGTGAGAATCGTTAATAATAATAGTATTGGCATTTGAAATATCGATCCCACTTTCAATAATCGTAGTGGCAATTAATACATCAAAGCTTCCTACAATGAAATCCATCATCACGCGTTCTAATTTTTCACCGTCCATCTGTCCGTGTCCAATACCGATGCGCACTCCGGGGCATAATCGTTGGATCATTCCTGCTAACTCTCGAATGTTGGCTAATCGGTTGTTAACAAAAAATACTTGCCCGCCTCTAGAAACTTCGTAGGCTATTGCGTCGCGGATGACCTCCTCATCGAAATGAATGATTTCAGTAAGAACGGGTTGCCGGTTTGGTGGTGGAGTATTGATAATACTCAAGTCACGAGCCCCCATAAGTGAAAATTGTAGGGTTCTCGGAATAGGTGTTGCTGTAAGGGTTAAGGTATCAACTGTTGTTCGAATCGTTTTTAATTTGTCTTTAACGGCTACACCAAATTTTTGCTCTTCATCGATAATCATTAGGCCCAAGTCTTTAAACTTGACTTTTTCAGCCACTATTGCATGTGTTCCGATTAGAATATCAATTTTACCTTCTGCCAATTGCTTCAGCGTTTCAGAAGTTTCTTTTGCACTTTTAAATCTGTTGATAAAGGAAATGGAACAAGGGAACTCAGAAAGACGTTCTTTAAAACTTCTGTAATGTTGCATCGATAAAATTGTCGTAGGCACTAATACAGCAACTTGTTTCGAATCGGAAACCGCTTTAAATGCAGCACGTATGGCAACTTCAGTTTTACCGAAACCTACATCTCCACAAATTAATCGGTCCATTGGTCGCGAAGATTCCATGTCTTTCTTTACATCCTGTGTTGCTTTGTATTGATCGGGAGTGTCTTCGTACATAAACGATGCTTCTAACTCGTTTTGAAGATAAGAATCGGGAGTAAACGCATATCCGGGTTGACTTCGACGCTTAGCATANNGAATCGGGTGTAAACGCAAAACCTGGCTGACTTCGACGCTTTGCATACAACTGGATCAGGTCGAATGCTAATTCTTTTATTTTTTTCTTGGTTTTATTCTTTAATGTCGTCCAAGCTTGAGTGCCTAATTTGTTCATTTTGGGCACTGTACCGTCCTTACCCGTAAATTTTGAAATGCGATGAAGTGAATGAATCCCAACATACAACACATCTCCATCCTTATACACTAATCGAATGGCCTCTTGTGGTTTTCCGTTTACGTCTATCGTTTCCAATCCTGAAAATTGCCCAACTCCATGGTCAATGTGGGTAACATAATCGCCTTTTTGAAGGTTATAAATCTCTTTCAAGGTTAGCGCTTGCTTCGCTTGTCTAAAACCTTCTTTCAACCTAAAACGATGATACCGCTCAAATAATTGATGATCTGTATAACAGGTTAGCTTTAATGAAGGAAAAATAAAACCTTCGTGCAAAGCTATCGGAATTGGACTAAATTCAACATCTCCGCCAATGTCTGCGAAAATTTGAAAAAGACGTTCTATTTGTTTAGGTTGATTGGAAAAAATAAGATTTTGATGCCCGCTTTTCTGTCGGTTCAACAAATCTGTTCGAAGAAGGTCAAAATTTTTATTAAAACTCGGCTGAGGTTGGATGTCAAAAGATATAATTTCCTTAGTTGTGAAGTGGTAATCTGGCCCCCATTCGATACAATTCCGTTCCGCGAGATTTTGTTGCAAATTACCGGGTGGTAGGTACAAATCTGATGGCAACGTTCTTTTCACCGTGTCAGACAATTCTAAGTACCGCGCAGTTGCTTTTTCATATTCCTTCTCTATGACAGAAAGAAGTCGTGAGTAAGAACTTATCCATACCTGACATGAGGATCCTAAAAAATCAAAAAACGAAGCAACACCCTCTAGTATCATTTGTCCTTGGATGTTCGGAATAATCATGAAAAACGCGTGTTCGGAAATAGATAATTGGCTGGCAGCATCGAAGGTTCGAATCGATTCTACTTCGTCTCCAAAAAATTCTATTCTAAAAGGATGATCGTTGCTGTAGGAATAAACATCCACGATTCCCCCACGAATGGCGAATTGACCGGGTTCGTATACAAAATCGACGCGCTCAAAATGATATTCTAATAAAAGTTCGTTCATGAAATCTAAGGAATAGGATTTTCCTACCTCCACGCGCATGGAGTTCTCCACGAGTTTTTTCTTTGTCGGTACTTTTTCAAAAAGAGCTTCAGGATACGTAACAACCCAGGCATTTTGATTACTTGAAATTCGCTCCAACACCTCGGCTCTAGCCACTACGTTAGCGTTGTCAATTTCATCAATTTGATAGGGAATTCTGTATGAAGCCGGATAAAATAAGATGCGCTTATCATTCGGATAAAGACCTTCTAAATCGTTTAAAAAATATGCGGCTTCTTCTTTATCATTGAGAATAAACAACTGATGAGACGGTAATTGTTGCGCGATAATTGTCGATACAATACTTTTTGAGGAACCTATCAACCCTTTGAGGTGAAGACGCACGTTCTCCAAACTCAAGGTGCTTGCTGCGTAATCTACTTGAGGTAATTTGGCGAATGCCGTGAGAATCGCGCCTAATTCCATAATTGAACTACAAAGTTACGGAATTATTGTTTCGAGGTTTACGTTTAAGCTGGCTTTTGCTTACTGAAAAGCAAGGTATATCGAAATCTGCTATATTCGCAGTACAATTATAATCTTCAGAACGGAATGCCATGAAAGTGCTAATCAAAAATATTAAAGGTCTTGTGCAAGCAGGCGAAGGTATTCCACAAGTTATTTCTGGTTCCAAAATGAAAGATCTTCCCATCATTCACGACGCTTTTTTGGCTCTTGAAGACGGCGAAGTTGTAGCCTACGGTCCGATGAGCGATTGGGAAGGAATTTCTGATTGGCGTGATTTAGAAATTATAGACGGGACCGAAGCTTATGTTTTTCCGTGTTTTATCGACTCGCATACACATACGGTTTTTGCTAAAACAAGAGAAGAAGAATTTGTGGATCGTGTCAAGGGCTTGAGTTACGAGGAAATCGCGTTGAAAGGGGGAGGAATACTGAATTCTGCGCGAAAACTTCAAGAGATGACAGAAGACGAGCTCTTCACTTCTGCTCAAAACAGAATTAATAAAATGAGGGCACTTGGAACCGGAGCTTTGGAAATAAAATCTGGTTACGGCTTGAGCGTGGAGAGTGAACTAAAAAAGC
>DORI01000021.1 GCA_003512365.1 Crocinitomicaceae bacterium
AACCGCAGATTGATGACCGTATACCCTGAGTGCAATCTCAAGGTCGGGAATTCCTCTAAGTTTTTCTATTGATTGATTGAGAATTTCTTTTGCAGCAGTCATGCGCGTTTGCTTATCCCAATCTAAATTCATGGAATTTGAGGCATCTAGAATAAACAGAATGCGTGTTTTCTCTTGAGAAAACACTACGAGTTGTAGAAAAAAAAGTGTTATGGATAAAGCAATTTTCACTAATAGTCTCCTAGTGTTTCTTCGAGTTGATCAAGCGCTAACTGAAGTTGTTCGGCATTTGGTGCAACACCATGCCATTTGTGACTCCCCATCATATAATCTACTCCTTGGCCCATTTCCGTGCGCATAATCACTACAATTGGCTTACTTTTTCCGCACATTTCTCTCGCTTGTTGCATAGTGGAACGAATTGATTCAAAATTGTTACCGTTCATTTCAAGAACTTCCCAACCAAAAGCTTGCCATTTTCCTTTTAAGTCGCCAAGCGATAAAACTTGTTCAACATCTCCATCGATTTGCCTACCATTGTAATCAATGGTCGCAATGATATTATCTACCTTATTGGCGGCGGCGTACATGGCAGCTTCCCAAATTTGACCTTCTTGTAATTCTCCGTCCCCATGAAGTGTGTACACGATAGATTTATCACTATTCAGTTTTTTCACTTGTGCCGCTCCAACTCCTACGGATAGTCCTTGTCCCAATGAACCAGATGCCATTCGAATGCCTGGTAATTTCTTATCCGTTGATGGATGTCCCTGTAACTTGGATCCAAGTTTTCTAAAGGTCCCTAAATCTTCAATAGGAAAATAACCACTTCTAGCTAAAACGCTATACCAAACTGGTGAGATGTGACCGTTGGAAAGAAAGAAAAGATCTTCACCAACACCATCCATGCTAAAAGATTTATGATTATGTTGCATTCCTTCGAAATATAAGTAAGTTAAAAAGTCCGCACATCCGAGGGACCCTCCTGGGTGACCTGAATTTACTGCGGCGACCATGCGAACAATATCGCGTCTAACCTGACTTGCAACTTGATTTAATGAGAAGTTTTCCATAAAAGAATGATGAAAGAAATATTAAAGACAAAGCTAAGTTTAATTAACTTAGTCTATATTTGAAAAGTTTGAACATTTCGTGCAACTTTTCAACGTATGTTTAGGTCATTAATATAAATTATACTGTCTATGAAAAATTATGTCGTTTTGACACTCTTTTTATTTAGTTCTTGCATAGCTTTCTCACAGAAATATTCGTCAGAATTGGAAAAAAGCTACTCAAAGAAAGAACTTAAATCAATGTCAACTGAAGAATTAGTGCTGTTAAGTTATGCGCTAGAAAATGCTGTTTACATAACGGAAATCCCTTCAAAAAATGCTATGGAATTAAAAACAATAGCAGCACCTTTGACAATAGTTAAGTTCACGGATGCAGGACTGAAAATTGAAAATCAAAATCAATACTTTAAAATAGAAGGTACAGATAAAATGATGGTAGTGAAGTCGAACTACGTGCTTCAAAACGAATTAAAAACGAAGAAAAATTAAATTAAAAATGAAGACGTTTTTTTACTTATTGCTAATTTCTAGCTTTGCAGTTGTTGGAAACTTATCTGCTCAAACAGTCGTCATGGGAGACGTTGGTTTTCCACCATCAAACCCAATAAACTGTAACACTTTTGGGATTTCAGGAACTAATTTTCAAGATCCAGGGGGAACAGGGAACTACTTACCTAATTTCAACGACACGACCGTTTTTTGTCCTGATTTAAATCTTGGAACTAAGGTTACGTTAACCTTTGCAATTAATGCAGGATTTGAATTTAATGTGGATGGTTCGGATTTCATTTATGTTTATGATGGGCCAAACACAAGTGCTCCACTTTTGGGAATTCATAATTCTGTTACTGATCCTACTGGATTTGCTTATCAAGCCTCATGGGATAATCCTTCCGGATGTTTAACCGTAGTGTTCATTTCAAATGGAGCTGTTGAAGGCACAGGCTGGTTGGCAAATGTTCAGTGCGGAAATCAATACCAACCATTTGAGCCTCATATGGAAGCGTTTATCAATGGGCAAGGATCGAATGTGATAAATCCTACGGATACAGGATTTGTTGATATTTGTTTTGGAGATAGTATTCTTTTTGTCGCAAAGCCAATCTTTCCTTATTCCGAAGAAGTTACAGGATTTGGGTATTCTCAAAATGTAAACACAAATATAGATTTTAATTGGTACATCACTGATGGGGCAACATATCCACAAAATGATTCTATTTGGTTTACACCACCTGCAAGATCCGGGTATTTAGTAGACGTTAAAATAACGGATCAATTTCCTTTCAGTGATCGAGTGAGGTGTAAAGTGCGGGTTTCACTTCTTCCGAGTTTTGAAGGAACTGGCCCCTTAGAAGATTCGGTTTGTTTAGGCCTTACAACTCAGCTAATAGGAGGAGTAACTACACAAGATACAGTGGGAGTTACAATTCCCCCTGGTACGTTTGAGTTGGGAGGGAATTTTGCAGGATTAACGTATTTACCGGATGGCTCTGGACAACAATATACAGCCCCAATCAATATTTCTGGATTTCCGAACGATGCTGTAATTACAAATAATCAGGATTTAAATCAAGTATGTATTACCATGGAACATTCCTATCTAGGGGATTTGGAAATTTGGTTGGAGTGTCCTTCAGGTCAAATTGTTCCGTTGGTTAATTCATATGGAGCTGGTGCTATTCCTGGTGGAAATAGTGGTGGAGGAACCTATTTAGGGCATCCAATTGATGATTCAGGGGGCGGAGGTCCAGGTGAAGGTTGGGAGTATTGTTTCAGTTCTGTATTCAATACTATTAATGGATCTATGACGCAAAATTTAACGAATACGGTTCCTGTAGCGCTTCAACCACCTTTGTCTGCCGGAAATTCAATAGACCCAAGCGACACTTATCAACCTGAAGTAGCGTTTAGTACATTCAACGGATGTCCGATTAATGGTGTATGGACAATACATGTACAGGATAACTTAGGTATAGATGATGGTTATATTTTTGAGTGGGGTTTATTTTTTGACGCATCGTTCTTTCCAGGATTAGGCAGTTATAACACATATGCAGATACATCTTGGTGGTCGTCTAGCCCTACAATAGTATCTGGTCAGACAGACACATTGATTTACGTTCAACCAAATCAAGTGGGAAATTTCCCTTACACCTTTAATATTATCGATAATTTTGGTTGTCATTATGACACAACAGTTAGTTTTGTTGTTTTGCCCCTTCCTCAGATTTTCGATGACACCCTTGCTTGTGATTTGCAATTCTGGGTTCAAGGAACTACAGCTTTCAATGGAGGGGTATGGACAGCACTAGACACGAACATTACCTTTTCTAACCCTGTTCTGAATAATCCCACGATTTACTCCTCTGTGGCAGGCGTATTCCCAGTTGTCTTCACAGATAATCAGTGTAGTTATTCTGATACCTCCTTTATTGAATTTCCACCTTACATTTCAGTAATCTTGCCAGACACCGTTGTTTGTCAAGGCGGAGGGTTTACAATTAATCCATTTTATGACAACGCAGGACCAATGCAATCTGGGTATGTTCCTGGGATCAGTTGGGCTTGGGACAACGGAAATCCTACCGTAGAGAGAGAAGTTACAAACGCAGGGAATTATGTTTTCACAATCAATAATGCATGTTATACAAAAAGCGATACAACTACCTTACTATACAAACCATGTGACCTAGAAGCGCCAAATGTGATTACATTGAATCAAGACGGAACAAATGAACTTTTCCAAATTGATTACGCAGGTTTGGCGGAATTTAATTGCGTGATTATAAATCGTTGGGGAAATAAAATATATGAATATGATGATCCAGCTCAAGGTTGGGATGGGACATCTAATGGTATACCAGTAACGGATGGAGTCTATTTCTACAAAATTATTGCGAGATTTCAAGGTGTTGAAGAGAAGATAATAAAACATGGAATTATTCATGTAATTCGTTGATAGTTGTGTTATTTTTGCTGAAAAATCAGCAATAATGACTTTGAACGAATTCCAACGTCAACTAATTGAGGGTGTTCCTGAGAATATTCCTCCAAAAAAATCATTTGATTTATCGGTTAATCATGCACCAAAAAGAAAGGCAATTCTAACCCGCGAAGAAAAAAAATTAGCAATAAGAAATGCATTGCGTTACTTTCCTTCTCATCAGCACGCTGAGTTAGCAGAGGATTTTTTATCTGAACTCAATAACTATGGTAGGATTTACATGTATAGGTATCGACCAAATTATAAAATGCATGCTAGACCCATCCAAGAATATCCCGGGAAATCTGAGCAAGCTAAAGCCATCATGCTCATGATTCAGAACAACCTGGACCATGCTGTAGCTCAGCATCCTCATGAATTGATAACCTATGGAGGAAATGGTGCGGTATTTCAAAATTGGATTCAATACCGACTTACCATGAAATATTTGTCTGAAATGTCCGACGAGCAAACCTTGGTAATGTATTCAGGACATCCAATGGGACTTTTCCCTTCACACAAAAATGCACCACGTGTTGTTGTTACAAATGGCATGATGATTCCCAATTATTCAAAACCGAACGATTGGGAGAAATTTAATGCCTTGGGGGTTACTCAATATGGTCAAATGACTGCAGGTTCTTACATGTATATTGGTCCTCAAGGAATAGTTCACGGGACAACGATTACTGTGCTAAATGCTGTCCGTAGAATTGCGAAAAATCGTGAGGATATTAAAGGCAAATTATTTGTTACTGCTGGTTTGGGGGGAATGTCTGGAGCACAACCCAAAGCTGGAAATATCGCAGGAGTAATTTCCGTTACAGCAGAGGTAAATCCTAAAGCCGCTCATACGCGACATTCTCAAGGCTGGGTAGATGAGATTATTACTGATTTGAGCGAGCTTTCCGATCGCGTTAAAAAGGCAAAAGAGCAAAAAGAAATCGTTTCAATTGCTTATTTGGGAAATGTCGTTGAAGTTTGGGAAAAATTTCATGAGGAAGGAGTTCATGTCGACCTAGGTTCTGATCAAACTTCCTTGCATAATCCTTGGGCAGGAGGTTATTATCCTGTTGGTCTAACGTTTGAAGAAGCCAATGAAATGATGGCAAATCAACCTGAAAAATTTAACACCTTAGTTCAAGAGAGTCTTAGACGACACGCTGCAGCGGTTAATAAACATACCGAGAAAGGTACTTATTTCTTTGATTATGGCAATGCGTTTTTGTTGGAGGCGTCTCGGGCAGGTGCCGATGTGAAAGGAACTGCCGGAAATGAATTTAAATATCCTTCTTATATCCAAGATATTTTAGGCCCAATGTGTTTTGATTATGGATTTGGACCTTTCCGATGGGTTTGTGCGTCAGGTAAACCAGAAGATCTCCAGAAAACGGATGAAATTGCTTGTCAAGTTTTAGAGGAAATGATGAAAAGTAGTCCCCTAG
>DORI01000212.1 GCA_003512365.1 Crocinitomicaceae bacterium
TAAAAGACGTTTAGACCGTAGCAAGCGCAAAGAACGCGTTGTAAAAGGAATGAAAGTATAGTGGATGACAAAATCCTTATTTTTTAGCCTTTTAACTTCCTTTGTTATATTTTCTTGTGACAGGTTTGATGCAGACAAGGAGATATGTACAACCTGCAAACCTAGTAGTGAACCTATTCGTAAGGTGCTTTTCGTAGGTTGGGATGGTGTGAGAAGCGATGCCTTGAAAAATGCTTCGACTCCTAATTTAGATTCACTTATTCTTTCTGGAATCGTAAGTTATAATTGTGATAGAGGTGAATTTACAGTTAGCGTTCCAGGATGGTCAACAATTTTACACGGTGTATGGCCAAATAAACACAATTTATCTGAGAATTCTTTTCGAAAAAATAATTACGAAGACTACCCGGATTTGATTTCTTTAGCAAAGCAATTCAAACCAAATTTAAGTGCCACTGTACTAACGAATTGGGATGATTTTTTAAGAATAACCAGCAATGAAGACTATTCCCAAAGATACGATAATGATGAGCAAGTTACAGATGCTGCTGCTCAACTTTTAGATCAATGTACGCCTGATATCATGATTCTTCACCTCGATTATCCCGATTACATTGGACATCGATTGGGTTTTTCATCCTCAGGAATGGAGTATAGAGGAGCTATTGAAGTGTCGGATTTTTACCTTGGAAAGCTTATGGAAAAAATATATGCTCGCGAGATGAACTACAATGAGGAATGGATGGTTGTTGTTACGACTGATCATGGAGGAGAAGGCACAGGACATGGGGATCAAGATGATTTAGAACAAACAAGAAAAGTATGGTCAGTAATAAGAACACCAGGAGCTACAAAGTATGAATTGACTCAAATGAATAGCGTAGATTTAGTGCCTACAATGTTAAAATGGTTGGGCATTACCGGATTAACCAACCTCGATGGGGTTTCCTTAAATTGATAAAATGGAAGAAATAAAAATCAACACAAGAACAATTCAATTCAATAGAGAAGGATTCGATGATGGTGAACTATTGGAAATATATAAGAGATTATTGAAGCCTCGCATGATCGAGGAAAAGATGTTGATTCTCTTGCGTCAAGGGAAAATCACCAAATGGTTTTCTGGTTGGGGACAAGAAGGTATTTCGGTGGGATGTGCTTATGCAATGAATGAAAATGAGTATATCCTTCCTATGCATCGTAATTTGGGTGTTTTCACAACTCGCAACATTGAATTGAAAAATTTATTTGCGCAATTTCAAGGTAAATCGGCCGGTTTTACGAAAGGACGAGATCGTTCCTTTCATTTTGGTACACAACATCACAAGCTAGTGGGTATGATATCTCATTTAGGTCCGCAACTTGGAATCGCTGACGGAATCGCACTTGGAAATATATTAAAAGGAAACGGTCAATCCACCATGGTTTTTACAGGAGATGGTGGTGCTTCTGAGGGAGACTTTCACGAATCTTTGAATGTGGCTGCTGTTTGGGATTTACCAGTGATATTTTGTATTGAAAATAATTGCTGGGGATTATCCACTCCTTCTGTTGAACAATTCCGATGTAAGCAATTTATTGATAAAGGAATAGGGTATGGAATGACAGCTATACAAGTGGATGGTAATAATATTTTAGAAGTGATCCGCACAGTTCGTTCCATTAACGAAGAAATAAGAAAAGAACCAAAACCTTACCTTCTTGAGTTGATGACTTTCCGCATGAGAGGACATGAAGAATCCTCTGGCACAAAGTATTATCCAGAGGGGCTTCAAGAAGAATGGGCAAGTAAAGATCCCGTGGTGAATTTTGAGCTTTTCTTGAAGGAAATTGGTGTTTTGAACGAAGAACAAGAACAAAAAATAAAAGAAGAATTTAAGGCCGAAATACAAAATGGTTTTGATCAAGCCAATGCTGAGCCAGAAATAATCGCAAGTGAAAATCAAGAAATAGAAAATGTTTATGCACCTCATGAGCAGGTAATTGTACATGCTGAAGGCAATAAAACAGAAAAGAGATTTATTGATGCCATTCAAGATGCTTTGATTCAATCAATGGAACGTTATCCGGAATTGGTGATCATGGGCCAAGACATAGCAGAGTATGGCGGAGCATTCAAAGTAACAGAAGGACTTGTTGACAAATTTGGAAAAGGTAGAGTAAGAAATACTCCACTTTGTGAATCCGCAATTGTAGGTGCTGGACTTGGTCTTTCAATTATTGGTATGAAAGCGATGGTAGAGATGCAATTTGCAGATTTCGTTACCTGTGGATTCAATCAAATTGTGAATAATCTGGCAAAAATTCATTGGCGTTGGGGTCAAAATGCTGACGTTGTGGTAAGAATGCCAACAGGTGCTGGCACTGCAGCAGGTCCCTTTCATTCGCAAAGTAATGAAGCATGGTTTGTGCATACACCAGGATTAAAAGTAGTCTATCCATCCAATCCTTACGACGCCAAAGGTCTGCTCAACGCATCTTTCGAAGACCCAAATCCCGTAATTTATTTCGAACACAAGTACCTTTACCGAAGTCTGAAGCAAGAAATTCCAGATGCGTATTACACAGTGGAGATTGGTAAAGCTTCAACAGTATCTACCGGTAATGATTTTACTGTAATAACCTATGGGATGGGTGTGCATTGGGCAACCGAGGCGATGAAAGAATATCCGAAATTGACAGCAGAAATTTTAGACCTTAGAACACTTTTACCGCTAGATAAAGAAGCAATTTTCAATGCTGTAAGAAAAACAGGAAAGGTCATTGTTTTACATGAAGATTGTATGACAGGAGGAATTGGTGGAGAATTGGTGGCGCTTATCGCCGAAAATTGTTTTGAAAGTCTCGATGCTCCAATTCTTCGCGTAGCGTCTTTGGATACTCCTGTTCCATTTGCAGTGAATCTTGAAGAACAATTTTTACCTCAGGAAAGACTACATGAAGCCATTAAGAAACTTTCCCTTTTTTAAAAAGGCACAAACCTTAATAGAGCAATACCTTCTCCTGAATTTACTTCTAAGATTTGGGCG
>DORI01000127.1 GCA_003512365.1 Crocinitomicaceae bacterium
AAGTGGTTTCAGTTAAACACTCAAAACCAAGATCTGGAGAAATCTTTTTTAAAAGATCAAAAAATCAAATCTGATGTTCATATTGGAGTAGATCGAAATAAAAAAGAAATCAAAGAAACTGTAAATGAAAGAGACGCTAATATTGACGATTTCTATGCGAAAAGGGACATTTATAAAGTTGATGCACTCGACCGAAAAGAATATGAAGAATTTAAATCGAAACTAGACGATAAAGATTTGGAGTTGTTAAATGCTAACAAACAATTTTATGAAATTCAATTCAGTAATGTTGGAGGACTTGTTATGCCTTTAATTCTGGAATTCACTTTTATCAATGGTAAAAAAGAAGTGATCCGTATTCCAGCTGAAATTTGGAGACAATACGAGGACAAAGTGAGTAAAGTGTTCATTTTTGATCAGGAGGTAACGTCAGTCAGATTAGATCCATTTTTAGAAACTGCTGATACAGATTTGGATAATAACAGTTGGCCGAAAAAAGAAATACCAAGTAGGTATCAGCTATTTAAACAACAACAAAGTAAGGAAAATCCTATGCAGAGAGAAAAGAGGATGATAAGCGGCGAATAATTGAAAGCTAACATTGCTCAATAACGTTTATATACTTGGATATAAGGTATATTTGTAACGCAAGGCTACTTCTTTCTGAAGAACAATTTCAAAGGAACTCCTTCAAAGTTGAACTTTTCTCTCAACCTATTCTCTAAAAAGCGTTTGTAGGAATCTGGAATATACTGCGGAAGATTGCAATAGAAGGCGAATGTTGGTGCATGCGTGGGGAGCATTTGAACAAATTTTATTCGAATATACTTTCCTTTCATTGCAGGTGGGGGTGTGGCATTTATTATATCCAACATGACATCATTAAGTTCTTTCGTTGGAATTTTCCTCACTCTATTTTCAAAAACCTCCATTGATTTTTCTAAAGCTTTGTGAATTCTTTGCTTTGAAAGTGTCGAGGTAAAAATGATAGGAACATCGTTAAATGGCGCCAATTGATTCCGTAATTGCTCCTCGAATTTTAGCATTGTGTTTTGATCCTTCTCCACCAAATCCCATTTATTTACAATCACTACAACACCTTTGGAATTCTTTTCGATGATGTAGTAAATGGATAAATCCTGTTTCTGTATTCCTTCAGCTGCGTCTATCATGAATAAGCAAACATCCGAATTTTCGATTGTTCTAACAGATCTTAAAACCGAGTAATATTCAATATCCTCAGTCACCTTCGCTTTTTTGCGAATACCCGCTGTATCAATTAATAAGAAATCAAATCCAAAAGCCTTATAACGTGTATGAATCGCATCCCTGGTTGTTCCAGAAATATCAGTAACAATGTTTCTTTCTTGANNTGACCAGTTAACGCATTAACCATCGATGATTTTCCAACATTAGGTCGACCGACTATTGCAATCCTAGGTAACGAATCTTCTTCTCGAACAGAATCGTCTTCTTTGTTGAAACATTCCACAATAGCATCAAGCAAATCTCCTGTTCCACTCCCATTAGTTGCAGATAAGTCGAAAACATCACCCAAACCAAAAGCATAAAACTCCGAAGACAAACCTATTCTGTCATTATTATCTACTTTGTTGGCTCCGATAAAAACTTTCTTGTTACTTTTTCTTAACAATTGCGCCACGATTTCATCCATTTCAACGATACCAGTTGTAACGTCAACCATGAATACAATAACGGTTGCTTCTTGAACAGCAATTTCCACTTGCTTGCGAATTTCACCTTCAAAAATATCTTCTTTCGTTGTAGCATAACCACCAGTATCAATTACTGAAAACTGATATCCGTTCCATTCACCCTTCCCATAAAGTCTATCGCGCGTAACACCACTTATTTCCTTAACTATAGCATCTCTTGATTCTGTTAAGCGATTGAAAAGCGTGGATTTCCCTACATTCGGTCTTCCGACTATGGCAACTATATTACTCATCCCTTAATATCCGTATTTTTTTAATTTTGCATCCGTCGAACGCCAGTCTTTGTCGACTTTCACGTAGTTCTCCAAGTAAACTTTTTGACCGATGAATTTTTCCATTTCAATGCGAGCTTCTCGACCAATTCGCTTCAACATTTCTCCACCTCGTCCTATTATTATACCTCGTTGCGAATCTCTTTCAACAATGATTAAAGCTCTAATGCGTACGATGGTTTCTTCTTCTTTATATTCCTCTATCTCTACTTGACAACTATACGGGATTTCTTTTTGACAATGCAAAAATATTTTTTCACGGATAATTTCGGATATAAAAAATCGCATCGGTCGATCAGAAATTTCTTCTTTATCGTAATAAGGAGGACTTTCTGGAATTAGTTCAAGAATCTTATTCCAAACCTGATCAATATTAAATTTGTGAAGGGCAGAAATTGGATAAATCAAGGCCGCGGGCAACTGTTCTTGCCAATATTCAACTCTCTCTGTAAGCTTTTCTTGATTTGATAAATCGATCTTGTTAATGAGACATAACACCGGTACCTTCAGCTTCTTAATTTTATCTAAGGTTTCCTTATGATTCATTTCAGATTCAAAAGTGTCCGTGATAAAAAGTAAGACATCCGCATCTTTTAACGAAGCATTAACATATTCCATCATGGCCTCGTGAAGTTTGTAAGCAGCATTCACCACTCCCGGGGTATCAGAGAAAACTATTTGGTAATCGTCGTCGTTAACAATTCCTAAAATTCTATGCCGCGTAGTTTGGGCTTTTGATGTTACTATTGATAACTTCTCCCCAACTAATTGGTTCATTAAGGTTGATTTTCCAACGTTTGGACTACCTACAATATTTACAAATCCCGACTTGTGTGCCATAAAGAGGTGCAAAGGTACGACAAAATAAATGAAGATTCTTGCTTCTGAATTCATGCACGGTTCACACGATGAATTTGTATATTTGTAAAGAAAGTAAGATGAAAAAACTGAAATATTTTTCAATTTTCACATTGCCCATTAGCGTTTGGATTAGTTTTCATTCTTCAGGGCTACTTTCATTTCTTCCTACACTCCTTTATTTTGCTATCATACCGTTTTTGGAATTGGTATTAACTCCAAACGATAGGAATTTGGATGCAGAGGAAAGGTCTCTTGCCCAAAAAGATAAGTTCTACGATATCTTGCTCTATGGCATGTTACCTATTCAATGGTTTTTTCTTTTGTATTTTTTAGTAAATATCGAAAATTGGCAAGATC
>DORI01000080.1 GCA_003512365.1 Crocinitomicaceae bacterium
GAAAAGGAGTCGCTAAATGCCGTTGAGAAATTTCCAAAAAATAAGCCGCCTCACCAGGAGCGATAATTTTAAAATTCATTCCCAGCAATGATCCAAAATGATTGTGTGTTACATATTGGGTAATCAAATCATTCATGATGCATGTAAGTAATTACCATTCGTGAACTTCTCATATAATTTCTCCTGTATCGCATAGAATACTAGCTGAACATCTTTAGGTTTTACCCAAACTTGAATAATAACTTTCGGACCACCATCTGTTATTTCTTCAATTCCAATAAATATTTCCGGTTTTTGAAGAATTCGCTCATCACTTTTAATAACTTCGTTTGCGAGAAGTTTGATTTCATTTAGCGAAATTCCTGCCTTTAGTTGAAATGTCCAATCAACACGTCTATTATCTTGTTTGGTATAGTTCACAATATTTCCGTTTGCAAGAGGTCCATTTGGAACGATAATGGTTTTGTTTTCTGCAGACTTTAAATAAGTATTAAAAATTTGAATCTCCATTACGGTTCCTTGCTCGTTTTGAGCTTTAATGGTATCACCGACTTTAAATGGTTTCAAAACCAAAATCATAATCCCTCCCGCAAAATTAGATAAGGTACCAGAGAATGCCATACCAATTGCTAAACCTGCAGCACCTAGAAGGGTTATGAACGAAGTCATCTGCACGCCCAATTGAGTCAAAGAGGTAATAATAACTAAAATTTTAATCGAAATTTTAACAAAACTTGCCGTAAATGAAATAATTCCAGGATCCGTTTTGCTCTTCTGAAGCAGCTTCTTTACCATCTTGGAAACAAACCCAGACAACCAAATACCTACAATAAAAATAAGAAGCGCAAGGAATAAGTTCTTTCCTATCAAAAACAATATTCTGTACCACTGATCGTAAGACAATCCAAACAAGGCAAGGAAGAAACTATACATAGTACTAATTTTGACAAAATTAAGTAGTTTTGAACATGTTTTTTGTATTGTCAAAAATTTTACTTTTTTTATTAAGTCCGTTTAGTTGGATTCTGACTTTACTTATACTATCTTTTTCTCTTTCGTCACCATTTTGGATAAACCGAATGAAATGGATGGCTTTGGTATCTTTTATCATTTTTACAAATCCTTTTTTCCTAGATGGGTTGATAAAATCATGGGAAGAAAAAGCTACGCGAATTGAAGACTGCGGAAACTACGACATTGGAATTGTTCTAAGTGGAATGATGGAATACAATAAAGATGTAGAGCGCCTTTCGGTTCGCAGAGGCACAGACAGAATTTGGCAAGCAATTACTTTGTATAAAAAAGGGAAAATCAAAAAAATATTGATTTCTGGAGATAGCGGTTACCTCGTAAAAGATGGCTTACATGAAGCAGATCAAATGAAAGAGGTATTACTATCATGGGGTATACCAATTGAAGATATTATTATTGAGAATAAAAGTAGAAACACACATGAGAACGCAGTTTTCACAAAAGCACTTATTGAAAAAGAATATCCGAATAGTTCATTGCTTTTAATAACCAGCGCCTTACACATGAAACGCGCAAAGGCCTGCTTTGATAAAGAAGGATTGAGAGTAAATACGTTTTCCACCGACCATTATTCGGAGGAAAATGCCGATTTCACGCTAGACAAATTAATTCCTAGTATCGATGCGTTCCAACTATGGGATTCGTTCAATAAAGAATGGGTAGGTCATGTGGCGTATTCGATAATGGGTTATTTGTAATGGAAAAAGTTATAAACGACACTTCAGGCGAAGTTTTTTTAATTCGGAACTTCCTTCATGAAAATGAGAGTGAACATTACTTTTCCGGACTAATGAAGGCCTTATCTTTTGAGCAGAAGGACATCGTGATGTTTGGAAAGAGAATTGAAATACCACGCTTGGAAAGCTTTCACGCTGTAGATGGGAAATCTTATGGATATTCCGGAAAACGATTAGAAACAAGGCCTTTCAACCCAATACTATCTTCGTTAAAGGGAAAAATTGAAGGTCAAATCTCAGTGCATTTTAATTCTGTGTTGGTAAACCTCTACAGAAATGAAAACGACTCAAATGGTTGGCATGCTGACGATGAAAAAGAACTCGGAAAAAATCCCGTTATTGCCTCTATAAGTATAGGAGCAAAGAGACGTTTTCAACTGAAACACAAACTTGAACCGCTAAAACACAACCTAGAGTTGAATAATGGCGATTTATTGATTATGGGAGGAACACTTCAATCAAATTGGAAACATCAAGTTCCAAAAGAAAAATACTTTTGTGGTCCACGATTAAACTTGACCTTTCGATTTATCTATTAACTTTGAAACATGGACGAACGCTTTATGCATCGCGCATTGTTTCTTGCAAAATTAGGTTTAGGAAAGGTTGCTCCAAACCCTCTTGTAGGTTGCGTTATTGTTCATGATAACATTATCATTGGAGAAGGTTATCATCAGTTTTATGGAGGACCCCATGCTGAAGTTAATGCTCTAAAGCAAGTAGAAAACCCCGACTTGTTAAAAAAAGCCACCGTTTACGTTACCTTAGAACCATGTCCTCACTTTGGCAAAACATCTCCCTGTTCAGATTTATTGATAAAATCTGGAGTTAAAAATGTCGTAATTGGCACTAGAGACAGTAATCCATTAGTATCAGGAAAAGGAATTGAAAAACTAAAAAAAGCAGGTGTTGATGTCATTGAAAACGTATTAGAAAATGAATGCCGAAAAATAAACCGGAGATTTTTTACCTTTCATGAGAAATCAAGACCCTATGTTATCTTGAAATGGGCACAAACTTCAGATGGTTACCTAGACAAACAGCGTTCTTCGGATGAAATTGGAATCAATTGGATCACTGAACCTGAAACTAAATCTTTGGTGCACAAATGGAGAAGTGAAGAACAAGCAATCTTAGTTGGTCGGAATACCATTATGAACGATAATCCGTCCTTAACGGTGCGTGATTTTTCAGGAAAAAATCCTATTCGAATAGTAATTGACAGTCAACTCGCTTTAAGTAAAATGAATAACGTTTTCTCTGATGATGCAGAAACATTGGTATTCAATCGGATANNAAAAAATGACAAAATTGGAAATATCGAGTGGATTAAAATCCAGGAAACGAATACAGATCTTATACTTAGAGAACTCTACAAACGAGGAATCCAATCGGTTTTAGTGGAAGGTGGAAGTCGAACCTTGCAGTATTTCATCATTGATAACGTTTGGGATGAGGCACGAGTTTTTGTAGGAAATGTACTATTCGGTGGCGGCGTAAAGGCTCCTGTTTTAAATAAACTTCCAAACGAAACATACCTATTCGGTAAAGATAGAATTTATAATTTTGTAAGGAAATGATTTCATTAGTCCTTTCCATTCTCACTTCTGTTTGCATTTTTCTACTTTTTAAACTTTTTGGGAAATACCGAGTTGATACCTTTCAAGCTATTGTTTTCAATTATTTTACTGCCTTAATTTGTGGATTAGTTTTTTTTGGACACGAATGGGATAATACTGCCTTTTCAAATACATCATGGGTTCCAAGTGTATTCATATGCGCTGTGCTTTTCATATCCATTTTCGCTCTCATGGGAATTAGTTCATTGAAAAACGGAATAGGCGATACCTCCATTGCCGCAAAAATGAGTATGGCATTAAGTATGGCATTGATGATTGTGTTGTACAACGAACCATTTTCAACAGTTAAGCTCATTGGAATTATCCTCGCTTTAATAGGT
>DORI01000070.1 GCA_003512365.1 Crocinitomicaceae bacterium
AAAGGTGGGTTAAATGACTTTTATCATTTAATCATGCGGTAAAAATAAGTTCCCTCGATTTAGTTTTTTTTCGTGAGAAGGACTTTTCACTCGAAGTAATACGAAAATCTTTCCTTTTCCAATCGTTCAATCACCTCCAAGCGACCGCGATGTATTGCTAAAAATATTAAGGAGCTATCCATTGCTAATTCCAGATCGTGGGTTGATAGCACAATGCATTTATTTTTTTGCTCGGCAATTTCTACCAACTTCTCCATCATCCGTTTCTTGTTCTTATAATCCAAGAAGGCCGTTGGTTCATCAAGGAGCAATACAGGAGTATCTTGTGCTAGCGCTCTGGCAACGGCCGCTAATTGACGCTCTCCATCCGAAATTCGATCGGTAAATTTACCTGCCAAAGGCAAAAGCGACAACTCTTCTAACAGTTGCTCCACATGCTCTGCTTCTTCTTTTGGTAGCTGACCCCAAATTGAGCTACTCCCAAATTTACCCAAGGAAATATACTCCCGTACTTTTAGGTATTCAATTCCATCAAATTTGCTTGCCACAAATGCCACATGCTTTGCCAGAATCGACCTGCGTAAGGAATGTACATCCATGCCGTCAATCTTCATATTCCCGGAAATCAAAGGCACATGTCCCAACAGTGAATTCAATAATGTTGATTTTCCCCCGCCATTCCTGCCGATAATCGCATAAACCTTACCTTTTTCCAAGACGAGGTCTTCAATTTCAATTAATGGCCTTTGGTGACCAACAATGGCATGTGATATTTCGATCATCTGACGCGGCGCATTAAAATGAGTAAAACAAATGGAGCACCGATTAACGAAGTAAATGCGTTCAATGGAATCGGCAATACAGGTGCCCAATGCAAAATTAAAGCATCGCAAATCAGCACAAATAATGCACCAATTATGAGGTTCATTCCGATTAACAAATGATGTTGTTGTGTTTTAAACACCAAACGCGTGAGGTTCGGAACAGCCATCCCAACAAAAGCAATCGGACCACAATAAGCTGTCGTAACTCCTGCTAAAATTGCCACTGCTATCAAAATGATAATCCTTGTTCGAACAATGTTTACACCCAATAACCGCGCAGGTTTTTCACCTAAAACTAGAACATTTAAGTATTTCCCCATAGAAAATGCCAATAGAATACCCACACTCACCGTACCTGCGAAAATGTACAGTTCTTCAAAACTAACTTGTTGCAGCGTTCCCATCGACCACATAGTGAATGCTTTCAAGGCTTCTGCCCCGCTCAATTGCTGTAATATTGACACTATAGCCGAGGTAAAACTTCCAAACATCATCCCTGCCAACAAAAGAGATATTTGATTCCGCAAATACCCGGAAAGACCAATCATAAAAATACACGAAACAAAGGCTCCAACAAGTGCAGCACCCACTATTCCCAATTGAGCGCCACCAATTGAAATCCCNNAGAGGATTATTAAATAAAGTCTGCATCAACATACCACTCAAGGCGAGAGAGGACCCTGCCAAGATAGCCGTTAGGGTTCTGCTTAATCGAAATTCGCGGAATAATACATGATCCATCACACTCGGGTCATATTGAAAAATTGCATCCTTCATCACACCTAAAGAAACAGCTGTTTCTCCGGAAAGCACATGCAAACAGGCAGCTCCAAATAATGCCAAAAGACCCATAATCAACCAACCGATTTGCTTTGTTACGCTCATTGTACTTCTTTGTAAAAATACAAGTTCTCCAAATCTTGTTGAGTAAAAATCCTACGGTAATCCTCAAGANNTATTAGCGTCATGCGTGTAACAATAAATTTTACCAGTGGTGAAAGCTTTGATAAATTTAGCTTTCGGATTAGCACGAATAAGACTTTCCTTTGTAGAGAAACCGGGGTTTAGCCAAATCGTGGCTTTTTCCGCATCTTTCACCACTTTTTCTAATGCAAGGGACAAACTTCCAATGCCTTTTGTTTGGGCATAGACATAGCTTCCTCCTGCATCAGCAATTAATTGGGCATGGTAACTTTCTCCCGCAGGTGTATCCCAAAAATCTCCGTACACATTTCCGGAAATAATAAGCTCGTTACCTTTAGTTGAATTTTTAAATGTTGCCAGATAAGCGGTTTCAATGGCCTTAAATTTTTCTTTCGCCTGATCTTTTTTACCTGTTAAATAACCAAACAACAATAACCATTCGGCCTTACCAAGCGGATGCGTTTCACTCCAGTCGAAATTCGAAATACATGTAATTCCAATTTCATTAAGTTTTTTTTCATTTGGAAAAGGCCCGGCATATGCGCTGTGAATAATAACTTTCGCGCCACTTTTTACAATTCTTTCGGCATCGGGAGATCCCTCATTTCCAAAAGATGTAATCCTTCCAGTATTAAATGAATTTCGAAGAATTTCGTTGTAAACATATTGAATATCTTGAACAGCCACCACCTTATCCAGGCTATTTAATTCTGCTAACATACCTATGTGGGTGGACGAAAAAGTAGCCAAGGTTGCTCCGGGAATAATTCCACCATCTCCAATTTTTATGGTTTGAAGCAATTCATTAGTTGAAGGATTTAGAATGTCAATTTGCGTATATGTCTGAAATTCAGCAATTCTTAGCCATTTACTGTAACGGCAAATGTTGTCTTTGTTGTCAATTGGTGTCAGTTTCTGTTCCTCCGAGCATGCGGAAAGGAGAAAGAACCACAAAAAACTAAAAAACCAGAACTTCATCAATATTGCTCTGAAGAATTCGGGAAATCCCCTGAACGTACATCTTGGATATATTGCTGGAAAGACTTCATCATCTGATCGTAAAGATTATTGTACTTTCTCAAAAAGCGCGGACTAAAATCATTATTGATGCCCAACATATCGTGAACGACAAGTACTTGACCGTCCACCCCATTTCCTGCTCCAATCCCTATTATAGGGATTTTAACTTCTTGTGCCACTCTTGTTGCAAGTTGCGCTGGAATTTTTTCTAAAACAATTGCAAAACATCCTGCCTCTTCGAGCGCTTTGGCATCTTCCAGTAAACGATTTGCCTCTTCTTCCTCTTTGGCGCGCACGACATACGTACCGAACTTATAAATTGATTGTGGCGTTAATCCCAAATGCCCCATTACTGGAATTCCCGCTGTAAGAATTCGCTTTATGGATTCCAAAATCTCTTGGCCACCCTCCATCTTCACTGCGTGTCCACCCGATTCTTTCATAATTCGAATTGCACTGGATAAGGCTTCTTTGGAATTTCCTTGGTAAGACCCGAACGGCATGTCGACCACAACCAATGCGCGATCCACCGCTCTCACCACTGAAGAAGCATGATAAATCATTTGATCGAGCGTTATGGGTAAAGTCGTTTCGTGTCCTGCCATTACATTTGATGCAGAATCGCCCACCAAAATAACGTCGACACCAGCGGCATCAATGATTTTAGCCATCGAAAAATCATAGCCCGTCAGCATAGAGATTTTCTCTCCAGCTTGTTTCATTTCATGTAATGTGTGCGTGGTGACTTTTTTAACTTGCTTGTGTATCGACATAATTTAAAGAATTATTAATGTGTTAAGCTTCGAGGTAAGCGCGTACATTGCGGTCAATGCGTTGCTCAATATTCTCAACATCACTTTTTACAAAATCACTACCGGTAATTTTCTCATAAAGTTCAATATAGCGCTCCGTGATCGTATGTACAAAATCGTCCGGCATAAAAGGCATTTGTTGTCCCTCTTTTCCTTGAAAACCATTTTCCATCAACCATTGTCTAACAAACTCCTTCGATAATTGCTTTTGAGGTTCTCCTTTTTTTTGTCGTTCCTCATAACCATCTGCATAAAAATAACGTGAAGAATCCGGCGTATGAATCTCATCAATTAGGATAACTTCTCCGTTCCTTAATCCAAATTCATATTTAGTATCAACTAATATTAATCCACGTGCTGCAGCCATTTCACTCCCTCGCTGAAAAAGGGCGCGTGTATAGTTCTCCATGGTTTCATAAATATCTTTAGGAACAATACCTTTGGCCAAAATGTCCTCACGAGAAATATCCTCGTCGTGTCCTTCATCAGCTTTTGTTGCAGGAGTAATAATTGGCGATGGGAATTTATCATTCTCCTTCATTCCTTCCGGCATGTTGACACCACAAAGCACTCTCTTTCCAACTTGGTATTCGCGTGCTGCATGCCCCGCCAAATAACCACGAATGACCATTTCAACACGTATAGGCTCACATGCCACACCAACAGCGACTGACGGATCCGGGGTAGCCTGTAACCAATTTGGACAAATATCGCGCGTTGCCTCCAAGAAGTACGTCGCAACTTGATTTAAAACTTGACCTTTAAATGGAATTCCCTTTGGTAACACGTGGTCAAAAGCAGAGATTCTATCGGATGCCACCATAACCAACAATCCATTTTCTAAGGTATACACGTCGCGAACTTTTCCGTTGTAAACCTTTATTTGACCGGGGAATTCAAAATTCGCCTTGGTGATTGCTTTCATTTATTTCGTTGATTTTTTTATTTCATTTTTTCTTTCTTCAGCTTCTGCAACATCAAAGGCAGCAACAATTCGTTTCACCAAGCTGTGACGAATCACGTCACTCTGTCCTAATCGAACCACACCAATTCCTTCAACATCCTTGAGAACGTCCAATGCGTATGATAATCCGGAACGTTGCCGATGAGGTAAATCCACTTGCGACATGTCACCAGTTATTACAAATTTCGCCGTCATCCCCATTCGAGTGAGAAACATTTTCATTTGCATGCTGGTGGTATTTTGGGCTTCATCTAATATTACAAACGCCTTATCTAATGTACGACCACGCATGAATGCCAACGGGGCTATTTCAATAATACCGAATTCTATCATATCACCCAATTTTTCTGCGGGTATCATATCGCGAAGGGCATCATAAAGAGGCATTAAATAAGGATCCAATTTTTCTTTTAAATCCCCGGGTAAAAATCCAAGGTTTTCTCCTGCTTCAACAGCTGGTCTTGTCAATACTATTCGTTTTACTTCTTTTGCTTTTAATGCGCGAACTGCCAAGGCTACAGCGGTATATGTCTTTCCTGTACCCGCGGGGCCTACCGCAAAAACCATATCGTGGGTATTAACTGCTTGCACCAGTTTCTTTTGATTTACCGTGCGTGCTTTGATTTTCGTCCCACCATTTCCATGAACAATAGTTTCGGAGCCGTCATCTGTACTCAATAAGGTACCGCCGTCACTTAACATGAGGTTGTCAATGTTATTTTCGGTTAAGGAATTGAATTGATTGAAATGCTGTATAATTAGGTTAAATTTCCGCTCGAATTCATCCATTACTTCGTCTTCACCACTGATGCTTACAACATGACCTCTCGCGGTCACTTTCAATTTAGGGTAGAAAGACTTTAAATGCTTAAAATTGGCATCGTTCACTCCAAAAAGTTCTGCAGGATTAATTCCTTGTATTTCGATATTTCTTGTTCCCGTCACAAATAATTTTTAGGTAATGATTCACTTGAAATTCACGAATTACATTACTTTTGGTAAAATTATAAATTAATTGCTATTCAAGCCTTGATTTGACATGCAAATCATTACACTAACGACAGATTTCGGACTGCAAGATTATTATGTTGCGGCAACTAAAGGAGCTATTTTGCATCAAATTCCAAATGCGAATATCATTGATATTTCTCATTCCATTCGACCGTTCAATGTGGCGGAGGCTGTTTTTCAATTAAAATGCTGTTATCACACTTTTCCTGACGGAACAATTCATATTGTCGGTGTAGATTCTGAACCAGTATTTAGCGATACGAATCCAAGTTTTCCAGCGGTGATGCTTTACAAGGATCAATATTTTATTTCTAACGACAATGGTTTTTTTGGAACTTTCCTTGAAGACGACGTGCCGCAAGCGTTCTTTAAATTGGAAAAACCGACTTTCAATGAAGAATTTTACAAGTTTCCAACAAAAAACACTTTCATTCCTCTTGCCACATGGATAAGTAACAAAAAAGATTTGAAAGAAATTTGCGTAGAATCTTTTACATTTAAAAAAGCATTTATTCAGAAACCGACGATAGAACATAACAGAATGCTTGGCAATGTGGTACACATTGATGCTTATGGCAATATCATCACCAACATCACGAAAAACGACTTTTACAGGTTTGGAACCAATACGCCGTTTACCATTTACTATGTGAACAAAACGTATTTCATTGATACGATTTCAAGGACCTATAACGATGTGACAATGGGTGAAAAGGTAGCTGTTTTTAACAGTAGCGATTTACTTGAAATTGCAATTAACAAAGGTGCAAATGGCAGTACTGGCGGTGCTAATAAATTATTTGGCGTTCGGGTTGGCGACGTGATTACCGTTGAATTTCATCCTGCGGGATCCGCAAAAGACATCCATTCCTTATTTTAAATGATTACGAGAATTGTAAAACTTACTTTTCAAGATGAATTGGTTGGTGAATTTTTCACTCATTTTGAAACGATAAAATGGAAAGTTGCTGAGTTTCCCGGTTGTCATGGAATGAGGCTACATCAAGACCAACGTTTTCCGAATGTCATTTTCACCTATAGCCTTTGGGAAAACGAAGCCTCACTTAACTATTACCGAGATTCAGCGTTATTTCAAAACTTGTGGCCAACCATTAAACCTTGGTTTAAAGAGAAGGCCGAAGCATGGACTGTTTCTACCTATTTTGATGGATTTTCGAAATAAATAAGGAAAAAACTTGATTAGCCTGAAAATTAGCCTACCTTTACACAAATTATAATTATTTCAAAATGAGTAAAGGAACAGTAAAATTCTTCAATGAGACAAAAGGTTTTGGTTTCGTTGTTGAAGAAGGAACTGGTAAAGAGTACTTTGTACACGTTACCGGATTAATCGACAAAATCCGTCAAGAAGACGAAGTCGAATTTGATCTTCAAGAAGGTCGTCGAGGTTTGAATGCAGTTAATGTAAAAAAAGCATAATTATTTAGTTTAAATCTTTACTGAAAGGGCTTCATATTTGGAGCCCTTTTTCTATTTGTAACTAATCAACACAATCGCGCTCATAAATTTTTAGTTAATAAACCACCAAAGTGATTAATTTTGGACGTTTAATAAAAACATGAGGGCATTATTTTTCAAAGAAATTAACAGTTTTCTAAATTCATTAATAGGTTACGTATTCATTGTAATCTATTTAGTGAGCTGCGGTCTATTTCATTTTGTACTCGATAGCGAAACTAACCTTTTTTATAACTTCGAAGCTGATCTGATTCCATTTTTTGGATTATCTCCTTGGATTTTCTTAATGTTGATACCTGCTATCACCATGCGCTCTTTTGCAGAAGAAAAGAGAACTGGAACTATCGAACTACTTGCCACCAAGCCCATTTCAGATTTAAAAATAGTACTTTCCAAGTATTTTGCCGGCGTTGCGCTATTAATTATTGCCATTTTACCAACAATCGTTTATTACTACACTATTTTTCAATTAGGAAAACCGGTAGGATCAATAGATTCTGGCGCCACCTTTACATCTTATTTAGGACTAATTTTAATTGGTTCCGTTTTCGTTGCAATTGGAATTTTCGCTAGTACACTTACAAGCAGTCAAATCATCTCTTTTATTTTGGCCATGTTTCTCTGTTGGTTTTTCTACGACGGATTCGAACGACTTGGAACTTGGGGGACCTTTAAGTCATTTGATTATGTAATAAAATATATAGGAATGACTTCTCACTACGAAAGAATTGGAAAGGGAGTGATCTATCTACGTGATATAGTTTATTTCATTTCGTTAATCGTCGTTTTTTTATACTCTTCTTTACACGCATTGAAAGTAAGTAAATCATGAAATTTAGGCTCCCCTCCTTCTCGATGAAATGGCTGTATGGAAGTTCAATACTGATTATTCTCATTATTAGTGTGATATTGGTCAATATTTTGGCTAATTTCTCTTCGGAAAAAATTGACATGACGGAGGACAAGCGTTATTCCTTGTCTGAACCTGCGAAGAATTTTCTCAACAAAGTAAAGGACATCGAAGGAAAAGTGTTTGTTGAAGTTTACCTAGATGGAGAATTGCCTGCAGAATTGCGCTCATTCAAAGAATTGATTCAAGAAAAACTAGAGAATTATAAGGAGTACTCAAACGGAAAAATAGAATTTAAATTCATTGATCCGAAAAGTGATGGGAATGGAAAACCTAATGAATTAGAGTTGGAAATTTTCAATGAAGGTAAAGGTGTTAAACCAGTCGAGGTTAATTACAAGGACAACAAAGGGGTACTTAACGTATTGCGTGTTTGGCCAGGCGCAAAAATGTCGTACAACCAAAACGGAGTAACTAAAGAGGCCTATGTGCAGTTCATCCCGCCTCGACCAGGTGGATTGACAAACTTGGAAATGATCAGAGGCGCGGTAGATAATTCCTTTAGCGATGTTGAATATTTACTGGCGGCCGGTGTTCATGAACTTATTTTAAAGAAGAAAAAGCGCATTGGTTTTCTACAGGGTCACGGAGAATTAAGACCAGAGGAAACAAAAGCTGCCAAATTATTGCTCAAGAATTTCTATTATATGAACGAGGTGACGATTAACGACACCTTAAATAAATTAAATGACTTTGATGCTATTATTATTGCCGACCCTAAAAAACCGTTCTCTGATAAAGACTTGTACGTTATTGATCAATTCGTATTGAAGGGAGGAAAATTAATGGTTTTCATGAATACGTTGGAAATTCCCGCAGATTCTTTAGAAATTAATCTAGGCACACATACGCTGAGAAAAAAGGTTGGAATTGAAAACATGTTGTTTGATTACGGGCTGAAAATAAACGAACATTTAGTGATGGATGCTAATTGCTTTGAGCACATCATCGATAACAGGATGACCAAAATGCGACAAGCCACAAACAAAGCGACATTTCCTTTTTTACAACATGTTATGGCGACCCCATCCGACCATCCGGCGGTTAAAAATCTTAATAGAATTTCGCTAAAATTTGTAAACGAAGTATCCTCCTCAAGTAAATCAAATACTAATTTCAAAAGTATATTAACCAGTTCAAACAATTCCCTTGCCTCTCGCCAAGCACCCATAGTCACCTTTGTAGACCATAAGAATTTTGGTGAACCACTTAAGTTGAATGATACTCCGGAAAATGAGGCTAATCGGCTTACGCTTGCAGCTGAGGTATCCGGAACATTTACAAGTTATTTCATTGATAAATTAGATCCTTCATTCGCCAATAACCCGGAAGCAAAATTTGTTCCCAACAGCATTAAACCTGGGAAGGTTATAGCCGTAGGAAATGGTACTTTCCTAGCCAATGCAATCGATTCTGTTCGTTTTTCCGTTGGCATCACTCGTTATCGTCCTTTAGGTAAGGATGATTTAATTATGGATCGCCATTTGGCAAGTTTCGAAATGTTAGTACCTATAGACAATGCAGCTTTTCTTCAAAACCTTGTAGACTATATGTTAGATGACAATGCAATTTTTGAATTGAGAAGTAGAAAGTTGAGCATTAAAGAACTGGATCGAGAAAAAATTGCAGAATCAAAGAATTATTTCACATTATTGAACATTGGATTACCTGTACTTATAATCTGCTTATTAGGAATTCTCGTCACTTGGTACCGAAGAAAGAAATACACAAGAAATTAAAATGTCAAAACGAACAAAAAGAATTATTTATTTATTTATCGGCCTTGTTACTTTGGCTGTTTTAAGTTATTTCACTTTTCGTATATTAAAACCAACAGAGGAACAACCATTTGACGCGCTTTCATTTGCCATCGAAGACACCAATTCAATTAACAAAATCGTTATCACAGACGCTTATTCTCGTACATTTGAGTTGAACCGATCATGATCGGTTCA